>JALZUT010000130.1 GCA_023300575.1 Olleya sp. | reverse complement strand
GATGAATTGAAATATTTATTCAAATCACACTTAATACCTATTAGACCCAAAAGGCATAACGAAAGAAATTCTGGAAAATATAGAACTCGTATAAAACCTAAAGTGACTAAAAATCAAAAAGATACGCTATGAAAAATGCTTAACTCAATGACATTGAACGAGCGCCAGCGAGGGAGCGATAGCTTAGGTTTACTATTTTTATCGCTTAAAAAAATTAATTTTTAGTGTTAGTTTTATCTAACGATTTTAACCAGTCAATCCATTTTTTTTGTAGTTCTTGTAATTCTTTTTTTGTAGATTTCATTGTAACATTGCCAAAGTCTTGTCCTGTTATTTCTTTTAGTAAATAATTTGCTCTTCCAGACACTTTAAATAAATCATCATCAATCAATGCTCCATGATCAACAATATTTGGTAAATCACCACTTTCAATACGTTCAAAGATTATTAAATCCGCAGTTCCTTCTAAACCAACTTCATTATTATTAGTAATCCTCTGAATTAATTTAGGAATCATTTCTTGATAATTAAATATAATCCAATAAGTGGCTTTGACAATAAAATGATAGTCTTTAGAAGTATCTATTTTTGACAAAATAAATTTTTCAGAATAACTTTTCATTCTTAACGTATCTTCTTGAAATGACCAATAAAAATCTTCTTTTTTTTCCTCTATATAGCTTCTAAATGATTCTGGTAATTTATTTT
This sequence comes from Olleya sp., assembly GCA_023300575.1. Lineage (GTDB taxonomy): Bacteria > Bacteroidota > Bacteroidia > Flavobacteriales > Flavobacteriaceae > Olleya. The sequence continues at coordinate 16,820 of JALZUT010000130.1, read as the reverse complement.
CATTTGGAAAATTTATAAAAGCTTCTGGTTCATATTTAGTTTTACAACTAATTAATAAATTAGCTGCAGTAACTAAAAAAAACATGTATTTAAAGTATGTTGTTTTCATAAATTAATCAAGTTTTATTTTATCAACTTCTATTGGTCTTAGTGGGACTCCATTCTCTTGGACGTTTATTAATTGTCTTGTTACAGTTCCATCCGATTCTAAAAAACTTCTATCTTTCAATTCGCCTCCGGGTAATTTTTTATTTCCATTTACCAAATCCTCAATTGTATTAGCTATTGTATGCGCCTTCAAATAATCAAGTCTAATTTTGTTTCCTTTCATATTTTTAACAACTCTACCTTCATCACCATTTTTTAATCCCATTTTTGCTTTTTCAAACTGTTCAATTGTTTCATGAATAATAGCTCCTGCACCTGAAGCACCGCCTTCTCCTACTTTATCAAGCGCTTTAACATCACCCATGTCTAAATAACCATTTTTCCAATTTCCAAAAGCAATACCGCTATGGTTATCATACACGTTCTGCCTTATATCTTTTTCACCTTCTGCAACACTTTTATATGCATCAACAACTCCATTATTATCTGCATCTGAGAGGATAGTCTTATATTCCCTAATAATCCCTACATGCACTCGTTACAAACGAGCGCTAGCTATTTGCACAAGATAGGTTTACGATTTCATTGCTAAAAAATTTAATTTTTATTGTCTATTTCACCTAACGATTTCATCCAGTCAATCCATTTTTTTTGTAGTTCTTGTAATTCTTTTTTTGTAGATTTCATTGTAACATTACCAAAGTCTTGTCCTGTTATTTCTTTTAGTAAATAATTTGCTCTTCCTGATATTTTGAAAATATCATCATTTATCAAATTTCCATGATCTAGATTCATGTCACCACTTTCAACTCGCTCTAAAATTATTAAATCACGATAGTTTTTAAGACCAATTTCCTTATCATCTGTAACTAGTTTAATCAATTCTGGAACACCCACCTTAAAGTTAAAAGCAAGCCAATATTCTGCTCTCACAATATTCTCATAGTCTATATTTTGTTTTAATTCAGCGATAACACTCTCTTTTAATTGATTTTTTATTTTCCCTCTATCATTTTTAAAAACCCTGTAATATCCTTCCTTTCGCTTTTCAATTCTATTAATTAAGCTCTTAGAGAGTTGTTTGTTCTTAGGGAATATCAAGTCTACTGATTGAACATCAGGTTGTTTTTTACAGCCAATATTTATCAAAATAAATAAAGTTAAAATAACTAATCTCATCATATTTATTCTTTTGTTTTATACACTTCAATAGGTTTTAATGGTATTCTGTTACCCCTAACATCTTCAGTCGTAACATTCAACTCTTGTCTTGTTTTTGTTCCATCAGATTCTCGGAAAACTTTAACTTTTCCTTTATCTTCTATTATTTCATTTTCTTGAACTAATCCTTGGATTCTTCTTGCTTCGTCATGAGCTTTATCATACTGTTCTTTTGTTCCTAAATCACCTGGTAACAGTCCCATCTTTACTTTTTAAAATTGCTCAACTGTTGAGTGAATCATGCCTCCCGCACTAGAGTCTGCTCCTTCACCTTCTTTGTCAAATGCAATAAGATCTCCTACGTCTAATGTTCCTTCTTTAAAACTATCTACAAATGGTTTAGATTTATCTTTCGCAGAAAAAATTAATTACAACCTATCACAATTAAGCCTGCCTAATGACGCCAATTTTCTTAACATCAAATAAAAATCATAAAAATCATCTGAGTAACCTTCAAAACAATTTAAAACTTGTATTTGTTTTTTTTCAGTAGAACTATTTTCATTTTTAATAAGAAGATTAATCTTTATTTTATCGGTAATAAGATTATTTCCTGTCTTATTTATATCTGAAGGAATTATTAATTTATCAAATGATTTAATTAAATTAATTAAATCTCTCTTCTCTTTATTAGAGATATTTAATTCCTGTAAATCTTTTGATTCATACGATTTTTGAATATAAAATTTTTCATTTTTAGAGATTATTTCAAAGTACGGTAAATCATACTCTTGTGGGTTAAATATTGAAATTTTAAAAGATAAAACCTCCTCCTTTTTTAAAACATCATCTCCACAGTGTACAAACGCTAATAGTATAAGTATTATAAGCTTGTTCATAATTTATTTAGAATATTTTTTAAAGTTATCAATAAATGAACTGTTTTTATCATAAGTGCTCCTCAATATAGATTCAGTACTTAATTTATTAAAACCCCCAATGTCATTATTATAATATGTTTTTAACGAATAAGCATTAAATCCTTTATAAATGTCTGTTGTTTTTTTAAACATTGGATGACTCATTACAGAAAGATACGCTTGAAAATGATTTGTATCTGTTTTCTTATTAGCAGTTCCCATCATAGCGTGACTAAACCATTCGTGAACAACTACGCTCATCGTGATGTTCTCTACAGTAGCTTCATAAGGTAAATCATTAGTTCCTCTGCGTATAGAAAATGACCCATCTGCTTTTGGTACAGTGGTTGCCCAATTACTCTTGCTTTCACCTTGTGTAATACGCCCTTCTTTTATAGAACTTTTGTCAAAAGTCATACCATATTCCGTTTCCATACCATCGGCATAAGAAATTATATCATTAAAAATATTTAATTGAGATTCAGAACTTAAATTAGCGCTTTCAAAAGTTGTTCCATTTCGCATCGCCAAATCGTGATCCATTCCTTCTCCACCTAAAGATTTGAATTGAGATTTAGACATAATCAAAATTTGCCCTGTAAATCCCTTACTGTCAGAACCTAAATAATTACCGTTTTCATCATAAATAGGTGAAATTTCTGGTGCCATTCCAGTAGGATCCGTATACATAACAGGATTCGAGAATGCATAATTATAAGAGCTCCAACTCGGCATCGTCTCTGCCAATGGATCTACACTTAACCAAATACTAGTTTTTGGGTTGTAATATCTGGCACCATAATAGTAATTACCTGTCTCATCATCCAACTCTTTACCATTAAATTTATATGGTGTGTTGTAGCTGTTTAGATGCTCGTCTACTAAGGTTTCTCCATAAGGTAAATACTCCATGTGTTGTGATACGTAACCATATTTATTACTAAAAAAATTAATAGTCTATAAGAATTATCAATTTAACAACTTATTTAAATGATTTTGTTAATTTCTTTTTCTCTATCAACTAGATATAGATATAAGATATAGGCGATTTTTTTTTCTATTGGTGAGGGAGTTATAAAGACTGTTATGTGATATTCACAAAATTTTTGATTTGTAGATTCATTATAAGAAAAATAAAGTGGTGAGGAGCTTATTGAACTAGTTATGCCTTCTTTGTAGAATTCGGAATTAAAATCTATGTAGCCCTTTATATAATTATCTTTATTAAATAATAAGTTACCAATTTTGGGATCGATATTAAATATTTGATTTAATTCATAATCACTTTCATCAGATTCAGAATCAAATTCGAAATAGAAATAAATCTCATCCGATTTCATTATAAACAAGAGTAATTTTTTTGGTGTAGAATATATTATATAATTTTCATTTGATAACAAATGACTAAATTCCATTTCTACTTTACTTCTTTTACATGAAACAAAATCATTTTTTTGTGCGATAGAAGTAATCGACAACAAAAACACTAAAATTAAAAATACTTTTTTCATAATATCTATCTATAAGCTGGTAAAATATTTGGTGATACGACAGGTGTTAAGCCTCCATGCTTTGTTCCATCTCTAAAATTAGAAAACCCCATAACTCTTCGAATCATATTGTCATATCGTATTGTATTATCATCATTTGCCTTACCTTTCAATCCGTTAAGTATACTTAAACCATGTCCAAAACCTTCATGAAAAGTAGTTACAGCACGTTTGCCATTTGGGTGATTTACACCTGTACCATCATTAATAAAAGCATGAATACCTTTTTTTGATTTAACAGTAAGGCCTTCTTTTCCAGCTAATTTAATATCATTACCTTTAAATGTTTGAGACTCTTGACCAAAATCTCCATATTCTGTAACCAAAGCTTTTGCATAGTTTGAATTTCCTTTAGAGGACAATTTCTGAGAAGCACTGCTAATAAATTCAAAAACCATTTCATTTTCTGAATTAATAGAATTAAAAACGCTTGTAACTGCTGCTAAATCATCGTCTTTTAGATTTGAAGAGGCTTTATCAAAAACAGCTTGATCAATTTTAGCTAATTTTTTAGATTTTCCAATTCCTAAAAAACCTTTTTTTCGTTTAATTAAATTTCGGAAATCCGAAAATCTTTTATCGGCGAAAGTAGTTTTAATATCATTAACAACTTTATCTGAATCTTTCCCAGTTGCTCCAATAACGTCACGCCCATCTGGATCAATATAATTTATTGGATTATTAAGCGTGTAAGCATAAGGAGAAACATCATAAAACTTCTCCGTCAATGGATCTACACTTAGCCAAATACTCCATTTCGGGTTATAGTATCTAGCACCATAATAGTAATTACCAGTTTCTTCGTCAAGTTCTTTGCTATTAAACTTATAAGGTGTGTTATACGAGTTCAAATGCTCGTCTACCAAAGTTTCTCCAAAAGGTAAATACTCCATGTATTGTGATACGTAACCATATTTATTACTAATATACGAAGAAGATCCTAAATGGTCGCTATGGTACCAATAAGCATCGTATTTGGACACATCATGTAAATAACGTGTTATAGTGCCTTCCCTATCATTTGGCATATTGGGTACTTGTAAAGGACTAGTTAGACCAAAAGCAACGTAAGCATTTAAATACGCTTTGGTTGCATCTATAACACTTTGGTCTGCCAAATCACGTATTTGTGGGTAAGGATCTCCAGATTTATCTATATATAAACCTAAATCTATTGCTGTACCAATGGTACTATTTATACGCTCTGCACCAATATAATAATGCTTAGTGTAATTATACCTATTATTTTAATTTATCTTTATGAAAAAAATATAATGAAATTTTTCCTTACTAACCTTTTATTGATTTTTACTCTTATAGTTTCTGCTCAAGAATCAAAAACCTATACTTATGCAGTAAAAGGATTAGACTCTTTAAAACTTGATGTTTATTCACCAAACACTATTGAAGACACAGACAGTTTACCTGTTTTATTATGGATGCATGGTGGTGGTTTTGCAGGAGGAAGTCGTGCAGGATATGGCGAAAAGAAACTAGCAGAATATGCGACTTCAAGAGGTTATTTAGGTATTTCAATTTCTTATCGATTACTTAGAAAAGGAAAAAAAACAGGGTTTGGCTGCAATTGCTCTAAAGAAGATAAACTATTCACTTTTAATCAAGCGGTTATTGATTATCTAAATGCTACAACATTTATATATGAAAACAGTAAGATGTTAAAAGCTGACCCTAACAAAATTATTGCAGGTGGAAGTAGTGCTGGTGCAGAAGCTGTTTTAAATGCAGTTTATATGAAACGTTATTTTCTTTCGGATTCTACAAGTTATAAAAACATAAAATATGCTGGTGTATTTTCACTAGCTGGTGCAATGGTTGACATTGAATATCTCAATAAAGAAAATGCTGTTCCCGCAGTCTTGTTTCATGGCACAAAAGATAGTGCAGTCCCATTTAAAACAGATCCTCATCATTTTTGTGATACCACAAAAAAAGGATATATTATTTTAGATGGCTCTCAAACTATAGCCAATAAATTAGATGATTTAGAAACCTCGTATTATTTCAATATCAAAAAAAAGGGAACGCATGACGAAGCAAATATCCCGTTTGATCAATTAGATATTATTTTTGATTTTTTTGACAAAACAATGCTTAATAATGAAATTATTCAGACAAAAAAAATAATATACTAATTCTGTTAAGTCCATTAACTTTTTTCGACAAAAGAGATTTAGATTTATATCTTAGCTCCAAAAAACAATTACATGTCTAAAACATATTACGATTCTGCAGATTTAAGAAAATTCGGTAAAATCACTGAATGGAGTGAAGAACTTGGTAATAAATTTTTTGATTATTACGGAAAAGTATTCGAAGAAGGCGCACTTACAGCTAGAGAAAAATCGCTAATTGCATTAGCAGTTGCACATACAGAGCAATGTCCTTACTGCATTGACGCTTACACAAAAGACGGATTACAACGAGGTGTTACAAAAGAAGAAATGATGGAAGCCATACATGTTGGTGCTGCTATAAAAAGTGGTGCAACACTTGTACATGGTGTACAAATGATGAATAAAGTAAATAAATTAGACGGATAAAACCATTCTAAATAATAGTACGTATAAATACAAATACCGTAAATGGGGAAATTAAAAACACAATCGCTACAAAAAAGACATAGCGATTTGGCAAATACAAACAGACAGTTAGACATTTTATCAAACGGAATTTTCGCAAATGGAGAGTTACCGACTTTCAAAGATAAAATTTCTGAAACAAATCAATTTCCGCTTAAAGCGAAAAAACTAGAGATTCTTCAAATCAACGTTGGTTACATGTGTAATCAAGTTTGCGAACACTGTCACGTAGATGCAGGTCCTGATCGAAAAGAGATCATGACGCGCGAGACTATGAAACAAATTCTTGACGTTATAAAAACTACAGGAGCACACACTTTAGACTTAACAGGTGGTGCACCAGAAATGAATCCAGATTTTAGATGGTTTGTAGAAGAAGCCTCTAAAGTAGGGATTAAAGACTTTATTGTACGTTCTAATTTAACTATTATTCGTGCTAATAAAAAATATTACGATTTACCAGATTTCTTTAAAAAACATAACATACACGTCATTAGCTCTATGCCACACTGGACTAGAGGAAAAACAGATAAACAAAGGGGTGAAGGTGTTTTTGACATGTCTATAAAAGCATTACAAGAATTAAATGCTGTTGGTTACGGTATGCCAGGTAGTGATTTAAAACTAGACTTAGTTTACAATCCATCAGGCGCTTTTTTACCTGGTGATCAAATGGCTATGGAAAAAGACTTTAAAAAAGCATTATTGGAAGATTTTAGCATTCAATTCCATAATTTATTTGCTATTACTAATTTACCAATAGCACGTTTTCTAGACTATTTAATAGCATCAGAAAATTATGAAGATTACATGTACTCTTTAGTAGAAGCTTATAATCCTGCAGCTGTAGAAAATGTAATGTGCACCAACACGCTTTCGGTAAGTTGGGATGGTTATTTGTTTGATTGCGATTTTAACCAAATGTTAGAATTACCAGTAAACAGTAAGTCTAAACACATTTCAGAATACAATCAAGAATTATTAGAAGGTAGAAATATTGTTATTTCTCAACATTGTTACGGTTGCACTGCAGGTGCAGGAAGTAGCTGCCAAGGTGTTGTTGCATAACGCAAAACCAACAAGGTATTCGCGAAGCATAAAGGTTACTTGTGGGTTTGAAATTTGAATAGAATTAAGAAAATAACAGCTACCAAAATATAATAACACCTACAAGGTTTTAAAAAACTTGTAGGATAATGAATGAATACTAAAACAGCCATATTAATATTTGCTAATTCTGCTGAAAAAGACGCACAACTCAAGTCTTTTTCTAGCAAAGCATTATTTAATGCCTTAACTACTGAAACTATTAAAACAGTAGAAAAAACAGGCTTAACTTATTTTCATTTTTCTGAAAAGGAACAAACTGGTTTTAGTTTTGGAGCGCGTTTTACAAACGCTATCCAAAATATTTTTAATAAAGGTTTTGAACACGTTATTACTATTGGTAACGACACACCACATTTAAAAGCAAAACACCTTTTAAAAACTGCAAATCAGCTTACTAAAAACAATATTGTTTTAGGGCCTTCAAAAGATGGTGGTTTTTATTTAATGGGAATAAAAAAATCTCATTTTAACGCTAAGACTTTCCAGAAGTTACCTTGGCAAACCACAGCACTAAAAAGCACTGTTTTAAAGTGGCTTACCATTCAAAAAATAGAAGTTAAATTACTAGAAACATTAAGCGATATAGATTCTGTTGCAGATATCAAAGAGATATTGAATAGTTTTAAAAGTATTGCTGTTTCAATTAAGAATATACTGGTACTACTTATTAATTTAATTAAAAATCAAATTAATAGCAGTTCCAAATTATTTTATTCTACAATTTTATCGTCTTATTACAATAAAGGATCTCCTATAAAGCTTCACATCTAATTTCAGATTCTGAAACACTTTCAGAATAACACTTAAATTTCACTATTTAATTATCAAGAATGAAGCATATTTACTTTTGCATCATGCTACTAGTTTCGGCTTTTAGTTATGCACAAATAACAATTACAGGTACAGTAACAAATACAACTAATGGTGAAACTTTACCATATGTAAATATTACAAATAACCAAAACGGATCCATTACAGATCAGGATGGTCAATATACTATTGAAGTAGATAATACAGAAGCTAATCTTCAGTTCTCTTTCATTGGTTTTAAAACGCAAACTATAATCGTAGGCGACCAAACTATTATAAACGTAGCGCTTGAAGAAGATGCCTCTAATTTAGACGAGGTTGTAATTACTGCTCTTGGATTAGAACGCGACACAAAAGAATTAGGTTACGTAGTACAATCTTTAAAATCTAAAGGTTTAACAGAGGTTAATGCTGTTAATTTTTTAGATAATTTATCCGGAAAATTAGCTGGTGTAACTATAACTCAAGGTGCAACAGGAGTAGGTTCTTCCTCAAAAATTACAATTCGTGGCGAAGCTTCTTTTTCTAATAACAATCCTTTATTTGTTGTAGATGGTATACCTATTAACAACAATACTGTATTTAATTTTACAAATGAAGCTGCTGCAGGTTTCCAAGAAGTAGATTTTGGAAATGGTGCAATGGAAGTTAATGCTGATGACATAGAAGAAGTTTCGGTATTAAAAGGTCCAAGTGCAGCTGCACTTTATGGTTCTCGTGCATCTAACGGAGTTATTGTTATAAAAACTAAAGATGGTAAAAAAACTAAAGGGTTAGGTATTAGTATCAACACCTCTTTATTTGTAGATTCTGCTTTTAAGCTTCCAGAATTTCAAAACAGCTATGGTCAAGGTCAATCCGGTCAGTTTGAATACGTCGATGGACTTGGTGGCGGAATTAGCGATAACATCACCTATTCCTGGGGACCACGACTAGATGCTGGCGTTTTTGTTCAACAATTTGACAGCCCAGTTACTTTATCTAACGGTAACATAGTGCGTGGTGGAGACACTTCTTTATACTCTGGAAATGCGATCACTCCTACTCTGTTTCAATCTAATCCAGATAATCTAAAAGATCTTTATCAAACAGGTGTCACTACTATTAATAATATTGCTATTTCTGATGGTTTTGATACTGGAAACTACCGTTTATCATTTACCGATTTAAGAAGCGAATCTATCATACCTGGTGTTAACTTAGACCGACAAACAGTTGCTGCAAAACTTAATTTTGAGCCTACCAAAAAAACAACTATCTCTACAGCTATTACCTATACAAACTCTAGTAGCGATAACAGACCATCTAATGGTTATGGAAGTGAAAACGTTAACTACTCTTTAGTGGCTTGGGGACCACGTTCTTTAAACATCGACAGCCTAAGAGACTATTGGCAACCTGGTTTAGAAGGTGTGCAACAGTACAGTTTTAACTATACGTTTTTTGATAATCCATTTTTTATTTTAGCAGAAAATAGAAACTCTTTTAATCGTGATCGTGTCTTCGGTAACATATCTATCAAACACGATTTTACAAATAACTTAAACCTACAGGTAAGAACAGGAATGGATTACTCTTCAGAAAAAAGACAATTTAGACGTTCCTTTTCTAGTAATAGATTTCAAAATGGTGGTTACGCAGAGCATGATGTGTTTTTTAGAGAAATCAATACCGATTTTCTTTTAAACTACAACAAACAGTTTGGCAATTTTAAATTTGATGTCTCTTTAGGTGGTAATCGCTTAGATCAAAATGCGTCTACCAAACAATCGCAAACTGTAAATTTAGCCCAACCAGGGATTTTTAATTTAAACAATGCAGCTTCACCAATAGAAGTCTTTCAGTTTGAATCTAGAAAACGCATCAATTCATTTTACGGAATTGCAAAATTTGGTTATAAAGATTTCCTTTTCGTAGACATCACTGGTCGTAACGATTGGTCTAGTGCTTTAGCTACTCCTTTTTCGGTAGATGGCACTTCGTTCTTTTATCCTTCGGTATCTTCTAGTTTTATTTTATCTAATGTTACTAATCTTCCAGAAGTTATTTCATTTGCAAAATTAAGAGCAAGTGTTGCTCAAGTTGGTAACGATACTAATCCGTATCAAACCTCTGGTGCTTTTGTATCGCAAACACCTTTTAATGGACAACCAACATTTAGCAACCAAGATTTTATACCAAATACAAACTTAAAACCAGAAAATACAACATCTTTTGAAGTTGGAGCAGATTTACGCTTCTTTAAAGACCGCTTACGTTTAGACTTTACTTACTATGATGCAATAACTAAGGATCAAATCATATCGCTTCCAATCCCTATTTCTTCAGGTTTCTCTCAACAAGTAGTTAATGGTGGAAGAGTAAGAGCTAACGGAATAGAAATTATAGCAGGTATTACACCTATTAAAAATCAAAACTTTAAATGGAATACTACTTTTAATTTTGCAGCAAACAAAGCAACAATAGAAGAGTTACCTCAAGATGATGGACGTTTAACTTTGGCTTACAGTAGGATTTATGATAGTCAAAACCAAACTGTTTGGTTTCAAGTTGAAGAAGGTGGAGAAATTGGAGACTTCTATGGTACAGGTTATTTAAAAAATGAAAATGGAGACTTTATTATAGATAGCAATGGAAACTACATAGCAGATAACAACTTAAAAAAATTAGGTAATTCTAATCCCGATTTTACTTTAGGTTGGAATAACGATTTTAGTTATAAAAACTGGAATGCTAGTTTCCTTTTTGATTGGAGACAAGGTGGCGAAATTGTATCGCGTACTCGTGCTCTAGGTAACGTTGGTGGTCAATTAGCCGAAACCGCTTTTAGACCAGAGGAAGGTATAATTGCAGAAGGTGTCACAGAAGACGGTCAACCTAACACAGTTGCTATTACTGCCGAGAGTTATTACAGACAATTTTTTGATCGTAATCACGAAGAAAATAATATTTATGACGCGTCATTTTTAAAGTTAAGACAGTTTTCTTTAGGCTATAATTTTACCCTAAAAGATGGACTTTTAGGATTAGAAGATGATGCAGATATTACGATTTCTTTAATAGGTAGAAATTTATTTGCTATTACCGAAAACCCACATTTTGACCCAGAGCAATTAGCTGTTCAAGGCAACGGTTTTGTTAGTGGTGTTGAAGACTTAAGTTATGCAACATCACGCAGTTTTGGATTAAAAGCAAGTTTAAATTTTTAAGAATAAATTTTCGCTTTAGCGGAAATGAAAAACATATTTTTCAATGAAAAACATACTATATATATTTAGTTTATTAGCACTTCTTACAGTAAGTAGTTGTACAAAAGATTTTGAAGACATTAACACCAATCCTAATGCACCAAATACAGTACAACCAAATTTATTGTTACGTCAAGTTATTTACGATTTTGGAGAACAAATGAGCTTCGAAGGTTTTGTCGCTGGAGATTTATTATCGCAACACAGGACTGCTTTAGACTTTAATCTATTTGACAGACACGCGCTTAAATCGCCACAATTAGGTGGTAATCCTTGGCCTATTTTTTATACCAATTTAAGAGACAATGAGATTATTTTAACACAATCTAGAAGCACGCCAACATTTCAAGTTTATGAAGGTCCAGCTTTAATTTTAAAAGCGTACATGGCTGCAGGATTAACAGATTTGTTTGGTGATGTACCATACTTTGAAGCTTTTAATGGTATTGAGGGCACAGTAACACCTTCATACAACAATCAAGAAGCTATTTATTTAGATGAAGGCGGAATTATTGACAACCTTAATAAAGGTATTGAAGCCATTCAAAATTACGCACTAGCAATTCCGCTTGAAGGCGATATTTTATTTAATGGCGATTTACAAGCTTGGATAAAATTTGCAAATGGGTTAAAAATTAAAGCCTTACTAAGAATTTCTAGTAAAATAAATGTAGCTAATGATTTACAAACCCTTTTTGATGAAGGTAATTTTATTGCAACAAACACAGAGAATGCCATTTTTAATTTTACAAATTCAAGTCCAAATAGCTTTAGATTAGCACAATTACGTGTTGGTGACTTTAATAATTTTGTTTTATCTGAAACGATGGAAACTATTTTAACAGACTTAAACGATTCAAGAATAACGACCCTATTTAAGCCATTTGCAAACTCGACATCAAACGGATTTAATGGCTTAATAAATGGTATTGATGCCTCGTCAACCTCTATTGCATTAGCAGACTTTTCTTTAGCAGGTAATGCATTTAGAGAAGACACCTCTGTTTTAGATGCAAATTTCATAACGGCTTGGGAAGTCCATTTTGCATTAGCAGAAGCTGCCGAAAAAGGGTTTATTACTGCAGATGCACAACAATTATATGAAACTGGTGTCACACAAGCTTTTGAGTATTGGCAAACCGAAATGCCAGTAAATTACCTAACAGGAAACGCAGCTTTTAATGCAGCTGGAACAACACCTTTACAACAAATCATCACTCAAAAATGGATTGCAAACATCATTAATGGATATGAAGGTTGGGTAGAATATAGACGTACTGGTTTTCCTGTTTTTAACACTATTTCTGCAAGTTTAAATAATGGGTTGATTCCTGTAAGAATGCCTTATCCAGCAGAAGAAGAAGCATTAAATGCACTACATTATAATGAAGCTGAAAACGCAACAAATGGTAACGATATTAATTTCCCGGTTTGGTGGGACGAATAATCCCTACTAAGGAACGAGGCAGATTAGAAACCAAAAAAGCTAAATTTTAAAATAATAAAAAACAGGTAAAAACACCTTCACTTATAGAACGTTAGGTTGGTAATTATGGAGACAATATATTGGCAATGGGTTTTAGTAGTAGGATCAAGTTTAATCTTGTTCCTACTTTCTCCATTGGCAAAAACTACAAATTCTTTTTTTAAAGCCAACCACAACAAAAAGTCACCAAATGTATTGATCCTAACTGGTAGTTTAATTATCTCTTGGATTTTTGCAAAAAGTATTACCAATGCTGCTAATTTAGGATTAGATTTCGGAATAGTTGGTGGTGTTGCTTATGCTGGTTATTACCTAAGTTTTACTGTTGCTGGACTTTTAATATATAAGCTTAGAACAAAAGGTGGTTTTACAAGTATTCATCAATTTTTGACAAGTAAATTTGGTAAAAAAGCAGTTGCTATTTTTACCATTTTAATCATTATACGATTATTTAATGAAGTATGGAGCAACACAATGGTTATTGGGTCTTATTTTGGCGAAAGCGGAAGTAATAGCTACTACACTTCCATACTTGTCTTTACAGGTTTAACACTTGCCTATGCTATAAAAGGAGGCTTAAGTAGTTCTATCTTTACAGATGTCATCCAAATGGTATTATTTTCCATATTACTAATCATTATTTTATATAATATATTTTCTGTAGAAACAGTTTCAGTAAAAACGATTGTTACATCAGGAACTTGGAGTTTTGAGTTTGGTTTAAATCTGTTTTTCGCAGCTATTATACAGTCATTTAGCTATCCATTTCATGACCCAGTATTAACAGACCGTGCTTTTATAAGTTCGCCTAAAGTCATCCGAACAAGTTTTTTATGGGCAAGTTTACTAGGCGCTATTTGTATTGTACTATTTAGCATTATTGGTGTTTATGCTCAGTCGCAAAGCTTTAAAGGTCAAGCTGCAGTAGAAGTCGGAAAAGCATTTGGTGTAGTGGTATTATTAGTTATTAATTTTATAATGATTACGTCTGCTGCATCGACTTTAGATTCAACATTTTCTGCTTTTTCAAAATTACTCGCAATAGATTTAGGCTTTGGCAAAAGCTTATCTTTTGGACGATTAGCTATGGTAGCAATTGCTGTTTTAGGTACAATACCCATATTTTTTAATGCCGAAATACTTTCAGCCACCACAATCTCTGGAACTATGGTAATTGGTTTAACTCCAGTCTTTTTGTTTTGGAATATAAAAGTACCTAAACTTAGTTTTTATTTAAGTATTGGTTGCGGATTAATTTTTGGTTTTTTACTAGTTTTTAACAGCTTTCCAGAAGCTTTAATTTTTACAAAAGGAAAATATGCCGATTTACTTTGGGTAAATGTTTGGGGTGTTTTAAGTTGCAATATTTTATATTTCGTTCCAAAATGGATAAAAAAATAACTAACATAGGTACTTTAAAAGGAAAACTACTACTTTTTGGTGGTGTTTATAGTAATTTACAAGCTTTAGAAGCACTAAAAACTATTGCTGAAAAAGAAAATATTCCTGCAGACAACTGTATTTGCACAGGAGATATTGTGGGTTATTGTGCACAACCAGAAGAAACAGTTCAATTATTTAAAATTTGGAAGGCAAAAAGTATTTTAGGAAATGTAGAAATCCAATTAATTGAAGGTGGAGATGACTGTGGTTGCGACTTTACAGAAGGTTCACGCTGTGATGGGTTTTCAAAATTATGGTATCCATTTGCACAAAGTAAATTATCTAAAGACTCTATAAATCACTTAAAAACATTTCCGGATACAATTACGTTTAATTATGCTGGAAAAACTGTTACTGTAGTTCATGGTGATTATTTTAACGTATCCGAATTTATATTTAAATCTACACCTTGGGATAAAAAAGCAACTAATTTTGAAACTACAGATAGTGCTGTAATTGTTGCTGGTCATTGCGGTTTACCTTTTTACCATGAAAACAATGACAAATTGTGGTTAAATCCTGGTGTAATTGGTATGCCTGCTAATGATGGTTCACCACAAGTTTGGTATGCTATTTTAGATGATAGTGATGGTGACCTCAAATTTAAACACCATAATCTCGACTATAATTATAAGTTAACTAACAGTTTGATGCAAAACGGATTGTTACCAGAAGAATATGCTAGAACTATTATTACCGGAATTTGGGACAACACAGAAATCTTACCTCCTTTAGAAAGTGGCTTACAAGGTTTTGGTATTTCACTATAAATACTTATTTTTATGATTATGAAACAGCTATTATTACTTTTATTACTTGTTTTTTCTGGACAAATTTTTGCGCAAAAAAACTTAGATGACTTATTAAAACAATACAATGATAATGGCGTACCCTACATTAGTGTAGAAGAATTAGCAATGCCAAAAACCAAAGCTGTTTTATTAGATTCAAGAGAACCTAGAGAGTATGAAGTTAGTCATTTAAAAAATGCAATTTGTGTTGGGTATGATACTTTTAATTTAGAAGAAGTTACTAAACAGCTTCCTAATAAGGATGAAAAAATAGTCGTGTACTGTTCACTTGGCATACGGTCTGAAACAGTTGGCGAAAAACTAAAAGAAGCTGGTTATACCAATGTATCAAACCTTTATGGTGGTATCTTTGAATGGAAAAATAAAGAATTTACAATTGTAGATTTTGAAGAAAAAGAAACCGAAAAAGTACATGCGTTCTCTAAAGAATGGAGCAAATGGTTAAAAAAAGGCGAAATGGTTATTGACGAAGACAAGACCAAAACTGATTCTGAAAAGAAGAAGAAAAACAAGAACAAAAAAGAAAATACAGAAGAATAACCTATCTTAATAATGAGACTCTGAATTAAGTTCAGAATAACAGAATGAACAAAAACCTCATCATAACCTTTACCAGAAATCCTGAGTTAGGCAAAGTAAAATCACGTTTAGCTAATAGTATAGGAAAGGCTTCAGCTTTAGAAGTATATAAACTATTACTTAAACATACCGAAAGTGTATTACGAAATTTAAGCTGTGACAAGGCAGTTTATTATTCAGTAAAAATACGTAAAAATGACATTTGGGACACTTCAATTTTTCAGAAACACCAACAAAAAGGAGACAATTTAGGACAACGCATGCAACATGCATTTGAAAATGGGTTTAAAGATGGTTATGAAAAAATAATAATAGTTGGTAGTGATTTGTATGATTTAAATACTAAAATAATCAACGACGCTTTTCTTAAATTAGACCATCATGACAACGTCATAGGTCCTGCAGAAGATGGTGGCTACTACCTTTTAGGAATGAAAACTTTACATCCTTCGGTTTTTAAAATAGAAAATTGGGGAACAGAAACAGTTTACGAACAAACAATTTTAAAATTAAACGACAATAGTGTGTATGTTTTAAATAAACTTAACGACATAGACTATGTCGAAGATTTAGTACCTTACACCGTTTTTAAACCTTATTTAAATAATTACTAAAACAACTTAATATGAAAACAAAATTACTTTTAATCTTAACCTTAGTTTTAACCTCTCAGTTTGTTGCTGCACAATGTACTACTACTGTATCTGATTTTGGCAACAACACTAGCATTACATCGTATAATATTATTGGAGATGTAGACGTAACAATAAATCTAGATAATACAGTAACTTTAGATTTAGGCACTAATTTCATGACTGCATCTGGACCAGATGTAAGAGCATATTTAGTAAAATCTAATAATCTTTCGGATAGCATGTTAGCAAACACTCCTATAGCTAATTTAGATAATATTCAATTTGGTTTAGTAGGTTCTTGTTGTGGTTTTGGCAATCTTCCTATTAATGGAGCTAAATCATTTACTATTACTATTCC
>JALZUT010000129.1 GCA_023300575.1 Olleya sp. | reverse complement strand
GCTAATAAGTTATCCTGAAAACTATCTGTTAATGCAGACGTCTCGTTACCTAAAACACCTGGTATTAATCTTATTATTGCATCACAAAGGACAGCAGCACCTAATTCGCCTCCAGATAACACATAGTCACCAATAGAGATTTCTTTGGTAATAAACATGTCGCGTACACGTTGATCGACACCTTTATAGTGTCCGCAAAGAATAATAATATTTTCTTTTAAAGAGATTTGATTGGCTATACTTTGGTTTAAAGTGTCGCCATCTGGAGTCATATAAATAACTTCATCATAGTTTCTTTCTGCTTTAAGTTTTGTTATGCATTTGTCTATAGGCTCAATAGACATAACCATTCCTGCTCCACCACCAAACTGTGTGTCGTCTATGGATTTGTAATTATCTGTAGTAAAATCTCTTAAATTATGAAAGTGTACTTCTACCAAACCAGCTTCTATAGCACGTTTTAATATAGACGCTTCAAATGGGCTTCTAAGTAATTCTGGTAAAACGGTTATGATATCTATTCTCATTTTATTGCATTATGATTTGCAAAGATAAATGAAATGTTTGGATGAGTTAAGATTGAATTTTTGGTGTTTTGTTTAATATTTCGCTGATATGAAATCGTTTTAATGTTTTATATCAGTCGTTAACGAAGTTAGTTGATTTTTAAGACTCTAATTTATATTAAAGTATTCTAGTAAAAAGGGGCTATTGAAAAAAATTAAGTAACCAAAAACACTAAGTATTGTAATTAATACTACCATTATTGCTTTATACATTTTTGGTTGTTTTTTAAAACCAATTAGTAAAGCAATTATTATTACTAAAAAGCAACCCACAAAATTTAACCATAAAAACGGAAGGTTAATGATTTCATATTCATTTAAAAAGAATAAACCAATCACTAAAACCTGTGTGATTAAAGCTGCTATAAACACAGCATTGGCTTTAATGTATTTAAAGAAAAATGCTAATAGGAAGATACCTAGTACGTTTCCGTAAAAGATAGAACCAATTATATTAACTAATTGTATTAGGTTTTCTGCAAGATTAGCGACGCAGGCGACTCCTATTGCTAAAACACCCCAAAGCATAGTAAAACCTCTTGAGGCTTTTACCATTTCGGTATCTGTTTTTGGACCCACTCTGTGTTTGTATAAATCTATGGTTGTGGTGCTTGCTAATGCATTAAGTTCTGACGCAGTACTAGACATTGCTGCACTTAAAATTACAGCTAATAGTAAACCGATTAGTCCTTTTGGTAAATTGTTTAATATAAAATGAATAAATACATAGTCTTTATCATTACTTTCTACTTTTACACTTTGTGCTTCTCCCGCTTTTTCAATTAGTACTTTCGCTTCATTACGTATATCATCATTAGCTTTATTTGCTATAGAAATGTATTTGGCAGCATTTTTATTTTCGGTTTCAACAAAGTTTTTGATAATGATTTGCTTGTCATTAAAAATCTGTGTTTGTTCTGCTTCTAACGCTTTGTATTGGTCAGCATATTCGCTATTTAAGACCACTTCTGTAGCTGTAGGATTAAAGTTTACAGGTGCTTCATTAAATTGGTAGAACACAAAAACCATGATACCAACTAGTAGAATAAAAAATTGCATTGGTATTTTTAATAGTCCGTTAAATAATAAACCCAATTGCATTTCTTTAACAGATTTACCAGATAGGTAACGTTGTACTTGACTTTGGTCTGTACCAAAATAAGACAGCATTAAAAAAGTACCACCAATTATACCACTCCAAAACGTGTAACGGTTATTTAAATCGAAAGAAAAATCTAGAACTTCCATTTTACCACTTGCTCCAGCAATTTCTAGTGCTTTAGAAAAGGTAATGTCATCCGGAAGCTTATTTAGTATTAACACAAATGCGATTATCATTCCTGTAAAAATCACCACCATTTGGTGTTTTTGTGTAACGTTTACTGCTTTTGTACCACCAGAAACCGTATAAATAATAACTAAAACACCAATAATGACGTTTAGTAAAAGTAGATTCCAACCTAACACAGCAGATAGTATAATTGCGGGTGCAAAAATGGTTATTCCTGCTGCTAAACCACGTTGGATTAAAAATAGAACTGCTGTAAGTGTACGTGTTTTACGATCAAAACGGTTTTCTAAAAACTCGTAAGCAGTATAGACTTTTAGTCTGTGATACAAAGGTATAAATACCATGCAAATCACGACCATTGCTATAGGTAAACCAAAATAGAATTGTACAAATCCCATCCCAGAATGAAAGGCTTGTCCTGGTGTACTTAAAAACGTAATAGCACTTGCTTGCGTAGCCATAACCGATAAACCAATGGTCCACCATTTACTTGTGTTACCACCTTTTAAATAATCTTGTACGTTTTTACTTCCTCTGGTTTGATACGTACCATAAATAACAATGGTTAGCAATGTTCCTATTAGAACAATCCAATCTAAATTTTGCATCTTCTAATAAGTTTTAGTTATAAAATAAAACGCGATAAAATATATGGCATTAGCCACTAATATTAACGTGTACATTGGTTTCCATTTGTATTTTGATTGACTCATGGCAGTTGTTTTTGTTTGAAATGCTTCGACAAGCTCAGCATGACATATTGGTTGTTTATTGTAATGGTATTAAAATTAAGACAATTTAATAGATGTTGTCAGTCTGAGTTTGTTACAACCTACAAGGTTTTAAAAACCTTGCAGAAGGAGTTAGTTTTTAACTTCAGAATTGGTAGTGATATTATCCTTTCCAATACTTAGCATATTAGCAAATAGGCGGTAAGCACCAGAAACACCTGCAGGAAACTCTCTAAAAAA
>JALZUT010000128.1 GCA_023300575.1 Olleya sp. | reverse complement strand
ATTTACGACTGGGGAAATGATGATATTGGAGATGTTACTTTCTGTTTAAGTACACCAAATACACTATCTACTTCAAGTTTCGAGACTAATTCTATCTTTGATTATTATCCAAATCCAGTAAAAAACACATTATCTTTAAACGCAAACGAAGCGATTTCTAATGTTGTAATATTTAATATTTTAGGTAAAAAAGTTGTAAAAATTAATCCAAATACAGTATCAAAAAATGTAGATATGTCTAGCTTACAAGCTGGTGCCTACTTTGTAAAAGTTACAATTGGTAAAGTTACTGAAACTATTAAAGTAATTAAGAACTAATCTTAGACTTTAAATTATATTTAAAAGCCACCTTAAAAGGTGGCTTTTTTTATGAGATACTACCAAGCGGTATTTTAAATTATTGCAATAAAACTTGCCTTTTTACTTTTTATTCTTAAGGCGTTTAATAAAATTAGCAGTAAAATAGTAAATTACTTATAAACATTTAATATTTAAACAGATAAATATAACCAATCATCTGTTATTTAACTAGAAATTAAATACCTATCCTAATCCTATTGTTTTTTATATCTAAATAAGCTAAAAAATAGAATTAGTATTAAAATCTATAATGTTACAGGATAAAGACTTAAATTAAAATATATTTAAAAAAAAACGCTAAACCCATTTAATGTATTTTATTTAAATTCTGCCATTTATTTTATTATTATAACTATTCCATAATGCTAATATTTTTTTTAGCTTTTAAAATATAAATAGACTTTTTATTATTAAAACGTTTAAAAAATTAGTAGTAGCTTACTGAATTACTTGTAAAAAGTGAACATTATTATTTAGACAGTATTTAAACGGATATATCTAACTAATCATCTATTTGTTAGCTTTAGATTGAATTTACAGCATTATTATTATTATTTTGTAACACATTTAATAATTATTTAACTAAAACAATTTAATATGAAAAAAATTACATTATTATGTATTGCGATGTTAGCTTTTTGCTTGCAATCCAATGCTCAATACTGTGTGGATGGACCAACATCAACAGCAGACAGTAATGTGCAACAAGTTGATATGGTAGGGGATGCTGGATCATCAATTAGCCACACAGGATGTCCTGGTGTTTCAGATGTTGAGGATTTAACTGCTCTATCTGTTGATGTTACAGCAGGAAGTACATACACATTATCAGTAACATTTGGTACATGTGGAGGTAACTTTGATGGAAATGGAGAAATTTGGATAGATTACAATTCAGATCTAGTTTTCGCTCCTACGCTTGAATCAATAGGTACTTCATCTGGAACACCTGGAATTGCACCATGGGATGCACCAGTTGATTTTACATTTACGGTTCCTGCTGATGCAGCTAATGGAACGACCAGAATGCGTGTTACGCAACAAGAAGGTACTAACAATACTGATCCTTGTACTTTTGCAACTTGGGGATCTGTAATGGATTTTACGATTAATATTTCTGGAGGTGTAGATGTTTGTTTTGATCCTTTTGGATTTGCTGAATCAAACCTAACAACTGTAAGTGCAGATTTATCTTGGATGGAACAATCATCATTTACTGTAGATTATAATGTAGAGGTATATCTTACAGGTGAAAGTGCTGCTTTAGGTAATGCTCCAGTATTTGCAGACACAAATGTAGTAGGGACAATGGTATCTGCTACTGGTTTATCAGAATTTATAACATACGACGCATATGTTACTGGTACATGTGGTGATGCAACAATGAGTAATCTTGTTGGACCAATTACTTTTACTACATTATCTTCTTGTTTAGAGGTTAGTACAGTAGCTGTAGAAAACATAATGGCTAATGATGCAAATATTACATGGGTACTAGGTGCGGGTAATGTCTCTGCATTAGTAGAGGTTTATGTTGTTGGAGAAAGTGCAGCTGGATCTAATATGCCAGTTTATACTAATGCTAATGCAACAGGAGGTTTAGATACTGCTACAGGATTAATGGCTGATACAGCATATGATGTTTATGTAACAGGACAATGTGGTGCTCTAGGATCTCCTACTCAAGGACCAGTATCTTTTCAAACATTTTGTGATACATTTACTGCTCCTTTTACTGAAGGTTTTGAAAATGGTGGAGTAATTCCTAGTTGTTGGACTATGAGTGGTGGAGAAGATTGGGATTTTAATCTTTCTGGACCAAACAATGTAGGTAACGGTGGTACAATTACTGGTAATACATTAACTAATAGTTATTATGCAGTAGTTGATGCTTCTGGTAATGATGGTCCTACTGTTTTATTAAGCCCATTTGTAGATGTTTCTACTTTAACAACACCAGCACTAAGCTTTTACATAATTTCAAGTAGTGGTACTAATGCTAATTCAGAATTACTAGTAGAAGTATGGGATGGAACAGCATTTAATACTGTTGAAACGTTCAGTCAAGATACTGCTAATTTGGCATGGGAATTAATAACTTCTGATTTAAGCGGATTAACAATTACAGGACCAGTACAAGTTCGTTTTACTTTCTCTGAACCTACTACAGCTGATTTTTCGGATGATATTGCTATTGATGATGTAACATTTTCAGAATTACCATCATGTACTCAGCCTAATATGTTAGCAGTAAATAACATAAGTGGTATGACTGCTGATTTAAGTTGGATCGAAAGTGGAATGGCTACAACATGGAATGTCGAATTAGTAAATATTACTGATGGTGGTATGCAAAATATGATAGCAACATCAACAGGTGTTTCAAGTCCTTTAAGTTTAACAGATTTAACGCCTACTACCGATTACGAATTTTATGTTCAGGCAGATTGTGGTTCAGACGGAACGTCTTTATGGACTGGTCCATTTGCATTTTCTACTACAGTTTTATGTGCAGAACCAACAGCTTTAAATGTGTCTAATATTCTTACAGTATCAGCCGATTTAGGTTGGACAGTTGGTGGAATAGAAACAGTATGGGATGTTGAAATTGTAGATATCACAGATGGCGGAGTCTTTACAGGAATACCAACTACAGAAGAAGTTACAAATCCACATACTGCTGAAGGTTTAAGTAGTAATAACAATTACGAGTTTTATGTTAGATCTAATTGTGGTGATGCTAATGGGTTTTCAACTTGGTCTGGTCCATTTGCATTTACTACTGCATGTGATACATTTACAGCTCCATACACAGAAGGTTTTGAAAATGGTGGAGTGATCCCTCAATGTTGGACTATGAGTGGTGGAGAAGATTGGGATTTTAATCTTTCTGGACCAAACAATGTTGGTAACAATGGTGTAATTACTGGTAATACTGCAACTGATGGTTATTACGCAGTAGTTGATGCTTCTGGTAATGATGGTCCTGTAGTTTTACTAAGTCCATTTGTAGATGTTTCTACTTTAACAACACCATCGCTAAGCTTTTTCATAATTTCAAGCAGTAATACTGCTGCTAATTCAGAATTACTAGTAGAAGTATGGGATGGAACAGCATTTAATACTGTACAAACCCTTAATGGAGATACTCCTAATTTAGCATGGGAATTAATAATTTCTGATTTAAGCGGATTAACAATTACAGGACCAGTACAAGCTCGTTTTACTTTCTCTGAACCTTCAGGTGATTTTGAGGATGATATTGCTATTGATGATGTGTCTTTTGTTGAAGCACCTATGTGTAGTGCACCTGTAGCAACTTTTACTGTTGTAGAGGATTGTGTAGCTGGATTTTCAGTAGATATTGATGTTACTGACTTAGGTAGCGGAATTTCTTATGATGTTCAAAATGCAGGTACTAGTGTTGGTACTATTACAGCAACAGGTATTACAACAGTAGGTCCTTTTACAAATGAAATTGAAATTAATTTAACTCTTGTACATCCAGATAACATTTTATGTAATCTTGTTGAACAAAACCTTCTTAATATTCAATGTCCAATATTAGTTACTTGTGGTACACCAGTAAATACAATATTTTGTTATGATGATGATGACACAACATCATTCTTTTTTCAAAGTACAGATGGAAGTAACTTAAGAGTTACTTTTAATTCAGGACTTACAGAAAATAATTTTGATGAAGTGATTATATTAGATAGTGATGGAGTAACAGAATTATATAATGGTTACGGAAATGGTGGAGATTTAACAGGAGTTACTTTTGCTTCAACTGGAGATTCTCTTTTTGTTGGAGTTACTTCTGATGGATCAGTCACTTCATGTACAACAGAACCTTGGAACTTTGATGTAGATTGCGATAATGTACCTTCAAACGACGAATGTGCAAATGCTGAAACATTAACATTTGGAGTAGAAATAACAGCAGATAACACTGGAGGAACAGATTCTTTAGTAACTGGTGATTGTTTTACAGGAGACATTGCAGATTTATGGTACACTTTCGTAGCAGGTGCTGGTGGTGAAGTAACTATTACTACCACTGCAGCTCAGTTTGGACTTTACAGTGATTGTA
>JALZUT010000127.1 GCA_023300575.1 Olleya sp. | reverse complement strand
TTCGAAACCTAAAAATTTTAAAATGCTTAAATTTACTGAAGGATGAAAACGCAAACCTCCTTTATATGGTCCTATTGCAGAATTAAATTCTACTCTAAATGCTCTATTTACTTGTGTATCTCCTTTGTCGTCTATCCAAGGAACTCTAAATATTATTGTGCGTTCTGGCTCGACCATACGCTCTAATAACATTTTGTCCTGATATTTTGGGTTATCTTCTATAAACGGAATTACAGTCTCTGCAACCTCATGCACAGCCTGTAAAAATTCTGGCTCATGACCATTTTTCTGTTTTACTAAGTCTAAAAATAATTCTATTTTATCTTTCATTTATGTAAAAAATTACGATAGTGTTATACAATCTATAAAAATGCGCTACAAATATACACCAACTTTAATTCTAGACCTACTTTTTTTTAAATTTCGCAATCGTTTTCGTAAATACATTAAATTTTATTTTTAATAAATAAGCATGCATCTTATCTGTAAAATTTGTATGTTCGTCGTGTTTTTATATATTTGCTTAAATAATTAGCTTCTAAACATATAGTCAAATTATGCTTAACCCAAAACAATTAACGTTAGCAGTACTTATTCTTCTAAGTACTAGTAATGCATTCTCTCAATTGGGCTTTTCTCATGAAATCGGAGTTATTGCTGGACCCACAGCTTTTAAATCTGACTTTGGAGAGCGTTTCGATTTAGAAACTAACTCTGGTAATTCTGGAATTGGTATAGGTTTAGTACACTACATAAATTTTGCTTATCAAGCAGATTGTAATTGTTATACTACAGATAATTACTTTAATGACCACTTTAAATTACGTACCGAGATTTCTTGGAATAAAACTAAATTAGATCATTTAGGAGAATTTGTTGATGCAACGCAAACTAGTGCTGATGCAGATAGACTTAGAACACATTCTGGTGAAGCTAATAATTTTGATATTGGAATGCAATTAGAATATTATCCATTAAGTATTAGATCTTTTCAGGCTTTTGGTTATAAATTTGCTCCTTTTGTAAGTCTTGGTGCTCATTATGTGTCGTATAATCCTAAAGTTAGTACCTCATTTCTTGGAGAAGGTGATCCTGGTAATATTTTAAATTTAAGCAACTTTTATAATCCTTGGTATGCTAATGATCCTGCTAATCATTCAATTCCAATTGATGTTACTGGTGGAAACACTTGGTCTGTAGTATCAAGTATTGGTGTTAGATATAAATTAACAGTGGTTTCGGATTTGATGTTAGATTTAAGAGGTCAATATTATTTTAACGACTGGATTGATGGTTTAAATCATGACTTAGAATACAACAAATTTGACGACTGGTTAGTTTGGTTAAACTTTGGTTACATCTATTACTTAGACTAAAATATAAAATAAAGAAAGAAAGCTCAAGTTTTAACTTGAGCTTTTTTGTTTTCATCTATTAAGCTAAAGCTTGCTTTAAATCGTTTATTAAATCTTCTTCATCTTCTATCCCAACACTTAAGCGTATTAGACTATCTACAACACCTATTTTTTCGCGTTCTTCTTTTGGTATGCTTGCGTGTGTCATACTTGCTGGATGACCTGCAAGCGACTCTACACCACCTAAAGATTCTGCTAATGTAAATATCTTAAGGTTTTCGATAATTTTAATGGCTTCGTTAAAATTATTACCTTTTGCCACAAAACTAATCATACCACCAAAATCACGCATTTGTGACTTAGCAATATCATGATTTGGATGATTCTCAAAACCTGGCCAATACACTTTTTCAATTTTTGGATGTGTTACTAAATACTCGGCTACTGCTTTACCATTTTCGCAATGACGTTGCATTCTAATGTGCAGTGTTTTAATGCCTCGTAGCGCTAAAAAAGCATCTTGTGGTCCACAAATTGCACCACTAGCATTCTGAATAAAATATAAACGGTCTGCTAACGCCTTCTCTTTTACTACTAATGCTCCCATTACCAAGTCACTATGTCCACCAAGATATTTTGTTGCAGAATGCATCACAATATCTGCACCTAAGTCTAAAGGTCGTTGCAAATATGGAGTCGCAAACGTATTATCAATTGCTAAAAGTACGTTGTGCTTTTTTGCAATTTTTGAAGTAGCAACAATATCAATGATATTCATCATAGGGTTAGTTGGTGTTTCTACCCAAATTAATTTAGTATTTGTGTTTATATAATTTTCAATATTAGCAGCATTGTGCATACCTATAAAATGAAATTTAATACCAAAGCTTTCAAAAATTTTAGTGAATAAACGATACGTTCCGCCATACAAATCATTAGTAGAAATCACCTCATCACCAGGCTTTAATAACTTCATAACTGCATCTATAGCAGCTAAACCCGAACCAAAAGCCAAACCAAACTCACCGTTCTCTAAACTAGCAAACGCATTTTCTAACGCTTGACGAGTTGGATTATGTGTCCTAGAATACGCAAACCCCTTATGTCCTCCTGGTGTGGTTTGCACATATGTAGAGGTTTGATAAATTGGTGGCATTACTGCACCATAAGCTGGATCTGGTTTTTGTCCACCATGTATTGTCTTTGTATTAAATTTCATTAGTATATTTTGATTGTAACAAAAATAGTTTTTAATTCGTTGTATTCAAACTAAACAATATCTTTAGTCTATGTTTAATACAATACAAAATTGCAAACTAAATACTTTAGTTATTTTACTTAGTATTTTTATGGTGGTGTCATGTCAAAAAGAAGTCACACTTAATTTTTCTGAAACTTTAATTTCTAAAGCTCAAGAGACTACAGTAGAAGTTACGCTTCCCAAAGCAAACGGAAAATCAAAAGTTGCAGAAAAAATTAACAAAACACTCACTAATTTTGCTTGCTCTATTTTAAATATAAATAGCGCAAACACTAAAAAAGAAACTATAGAAGAAAGTATCACTGCTTTTAACGATGCTTATAAAAACTTTAATGCTCTTTTAATTAAAGAACTAGCAGAAGATTTTCCTAAATGGGAAGCTCTTATAGATGGCGAAGTGTCTTATCAAAGCGAAAGTTTAGTGTCTATAGCTGCAAACGGAAGTATTGCAACAGGATCTGCTAGTAGCAATTTGACTTTTACCTTTTTTAATTTTGATATTGCTACTGGAAAACAACTACAAACAGCAGATTTAATTAATGATAGTGACGCTTTTAAATCAATTGTCAAAAAATACTACGATAAAGAATTGTTAACCACTTATACTAGTTTTAGTCAAAACAATTCAGACTTTAAACTACCCGAAACACTTGGTTTTAATGATGATGGTGTAATCATTGTGTACCAAATACAAAACATGCCAAATTCCGAAGTCATAGAATTTACAATTCCGTATACTATTTCAAATCAATATTTAAACTACTAAATATTTTTTCTTAGCGCTAGGATATAACCTAAGTGCATGCCTTCATGAAAGTTATTAAAAGCTATCGCGTCTTCCGCACAAGTTAAAGTCGTATTAGAAGTAGAAGTGGTGTAAGCATTGTAGTTTTTAAATACTTTATTATCGTAATCTGCTTTAGTTTTTTCTATCGTAGATACTAATAACCCTTTTATTTCATCCAACTCTGCTTGTGTTGCATCACGTTCTGTTTTTGTGTCTTTTTTATATAAATTAACCATCTCATCACTTACCATAAGTGGTAATCCAGACAATTTATAAACCAATAATTGTTGGGTTACAATGACGTGTGCTACATTCCAAAAAATATTATTTTTAAAACCTTTTGGCACTTTATTCACGTCTTCTAAAGAGTGTGCGTCTAAAACTTTCATCATTAAGGTTCTAGCTTTTTGGGTAGTGTCTAATTCAAATTCCATTGTGATTATTTTTTTAATAAAAGTAAGGTTTTTATTAAATATGAAAGTCATTTACATATCTATTTTTAACTTTAAGCTTTAATTGTTTTTTATGAAATCACATCACTACCAAACCAATTTAGAATGGACTGGAAACCAAGGATCAGGAACCTCACATTACAAAGACTATAAACGCAACTATAAAATTGTTGCACCACATAAAACTGAAACTATTTTAGCCTCATCAGACTCTTCTTTTTTAGGTGACAAAACACGTTATAATCCTGAAGAATTATTAATCTCTTCTATAGCCTCTTGTCATATGCTTTGGTATTTGCATTTATGCGCAACCCATAAAATAATTGTTGCAAAATATAGCGACCAAGCAGAAGGCATAATGGAAGAAAATAAAGATGGAAGTGGTCAATTTAAAAGTGTTACGATTAATCCAAAAGTTACTGTAAAGGATCAAAATATGCTAGAAAAAGCAAACCAATTGCATCAAACAGCTAACAAAATGTGCTTTATTGCTAGATCTTGTAATTTTCCTATTTATCATAATGCTTTTGCAGAAATCGAGCCTTCTTAATCTAATATTTTGAACAATTTATAAGCCTGTTTTTAGCATAAATAACGTTATTTGTATAAAATTTGAAGACGATGAAAAAAGTATACTACCTAAAAACCTGTAATACCTGTTTGCGAATATTAAACGACTTAAATTTATCTTCAGATTTCGAGCTTCAAGATATAAAAGCAAATCCTATAACAGTAAAACAAGTTGAGGCATTAAAAGCGTTGTCTGGTAGCTATGAAGCCTTATTTAGTAAACGTGCTAAACGATACAAAGAAATGGGATTAAAAGACCAAGTCTTAACCGAAAAAGACTATAAACACTATCTTTTAGAACATTATACTTTTTTAAGTCGACCTGTAATAGTAATCAATGATTCAATATTTATTGGAAACGCTAAAAAAACAACCGAATCTACAAAACTAGCACTTAATGAAGACTAGATATTGGGCTTTAATAGCGGTGTTTTTTGTTCAGGTTTTTTATGGACTTAATTATACGTTTGCTAAAGATGTAATGACTGGAGGTTACATCACACCTTTTGCTTTTATTTTAATTAGAGTTGGAGGTGCAGCACTATTGTTTTGGATATTTAGCTTCTTAGGACCTAAAGAAAAAATAGATAAAAAAGACTTTAAAACTTTTTTCTATGCAGCAGTCTTTGGTGTTGCAGCTAATATGTTACTATTTTTTAAAGGCTTAGAATACACAACACCTATTCACGCTTCGGTAATAATGATTACTGCTCCTATTATCGTATTAATACTATCTTCATTTTACCTACAAGAAAAGATTACTAATATTAAAATAGTAGGTATTATTTTTGGTTTTGCAGGAGCTGCGGTATTGTCTATTTATGGTAAATCTGCTAATCCAGGAGATAATGTGCTTATTGGTAATGTCATGATACTTTTAAATGCCACATCCTATAGTATATACATCATTATTGTAAAAAAATTAACCAACAAATACCATCCGTTTACCTTTATAAAATGGTTGTTCTTATTTGGTTTTTTTATGGTAATACCATTTGGTTATAACGAGCTTTCAAGTATAGATTTTAGCTCTTTTACAAACTACATTTGGTTTTGCGTTGTGTTTGTTGTAATCTGTGCTACGTTTGGAACTTACCTATTAAATCCGCTAGGATTAAAATATTTAAAAGCATCTACAGTAACAGTGTTTATTTACATGCAGCCTTTAATTGCTGGTGTTTTTGCTTTAATAATGAAAACTGATAGCTTGACAAGTGTCAAACTAATAGCAACTACTTTAATATTTTTAGGTGTTTATCTAGTTACTAAAAAATCAAAAATTAAGACGGTAGATGTTTAGGCATACGACCATGAATGCGCATGTCTTCTTTGGTTAAGATTTTAAAATTTTCTGTCTTTGGAAACTGACTCGCCATTTCTAGTAACGCTTCAGAGAGACCCGTTAATTTTCTGGTTTCAAGATCAATCCAAGCTCCAGAAATTTCGCAAAAGGCTAAGTTTTCACCTTTACGGTTATAAAAGTTGTGTTCAAATCTAAAAAACATACCATCTTCACTTAAACCCGAAACCTCTAAACTTACTGTTATTGATTGGCTTAAAAACGCTTCTTTAAAATAATGAACATGCTCATAAAACACCACTGGACCAATACCAGCTTTACTTAAAGCCATTAAAGAAAACCCATGATCTTGCAAAAAGGTAGCACGTGTATGCGACATAAAATTAATGTAAGCCGAGTTGGCTAAATGTCGGTTAGCGTCTATGTCACTCCATCTAATTTCAAACTCTTTTTTGTACATGGTTTTGGCTCTAATTTCTTCAAAATTACAATTATTTACTCTGTACATATAATAAATTTTCAATTTCTTAAACCATTATAATGTTTGAGTTTATTGCAGTAAATTCAAGTATTTAATGGTATTATACTTTAACAATTTACTTACCTTTGTTCTAATTAATTAGACCATTTATGATTTATTCGATGACAGGTTATGGTAAATCTGTATTACAATTACCAACTAAAAAAGTAACTATAGAGCTAAAATCGCTTAATAGTAAAAACTTAGATTTGAACGCCAGGATGCCTTCAATTTACAGAGAGAAAGAGCTGGATTTACGTAAGCTAATGGCTAAACATTTAGAACGTGGTAAAGTAGATTTTTCTATCTATGTAGAAACCATTGCAGACGATACCTCTACACAAATAAACACACCTGTTGTTAAACAATATATGCAACAACTTAAAGGGGTTTATAATGATGGAAACGATATTGAATTACTTAAAATGGCAGTCCGTTTTCCTGATGCATTAAATACGGTTAGAGAAGAAATTGATGAAACCGAATGGCAACAAATTGAAGCCGAAATTAAAAAGGCTATTACAAACATTAACGACTATAGATTAAACGAAGGTAAAGTCTTAGAACAAGATTTTAACGCACGTATAAAAACCATAGCAGACTTACTACAGCAAGTTATTACTATGGATCCAGATCGTGTAAATGGTGTTAGAGAACGTCTTAAAAAAGGCGTTGAAGACCTTAAAGAAAAGTACGACGAAAACCGTTTTGAACAAGAACTGGTTTATTATATAGAAAAGTTTGATATTACCGAAGAAAAAGTACGTTTAGACAACCACCTTAACTATTTTAACGAAAGCATAAACAGTAAAGATTCTAACGGAAAAAAACTAGGCTTTATCTCTCAAGAAATTGGTCGCGAGATTAATACTATTGGTTCTAAAAGTAATCATGCGCCAATGCAACAATTGGTCGTACAAATGAAAGACGAATTAGAAAAAATTAAGGAACAGTTATTAAACGTCCTATAAAAAGTAGGCAGTATACAGTAGCAGTTGTCGGTATCCCTTAAGATATTAAAGCATGAACGAAACAACCAAACAAGGTAAATTATTAGTGTTTTCTGCACCATCAGGTTCAGGAAAAACAACTATTGTAAGACATTTGCTTAAGCAAGATAAATTAAATTTAGCCTTTTCTATATCTGCAACGTCTAGAGATAAACGTGGTGCAGAAGAACACGCAAAAGACTACTATTTTTTATCTTTAAAAGATTTTAAACAAAATGTAAAAGACGATGCCTTTTTAGAATGGGAAGAAGTCTACAGAGATAATTTTTACGGTACACTAAAAACTGAAGTAGAACGACTTTGGGCACTCGGCAAAAACGTTATTTTTGATATTGACGTTTCTGGAGGCTTGCGTATTAAACGTAAATTTCCAGAGCAGACGTTATCTATTTTTATTAAACCTCCAGATTTAAATGAGTTGGTAAGACGACTTAAAGATCGAGGAGAAGAAACCGAGGACAAAATTAATATGCGTGTTGCAAAAGCACCAGCAGAACTGGCAACTGCTCCGCTTTTTGATGTGGTAATAGAAAACGATAATCTTGAAAAAGCGCTAAAAGAAGCAGACACTATTGTTAGCGATTTTATAGGTGGTCATAAAAACAAATAAAAGATACTCGCTTTTGCGAGCACTAAATGAAAATAGGCTTATACTTTGGGTCCTTTAACCCAATACATATTGGACATTTAATAATTGCCAACCAAATGGTTGAAAACAGCGATTTAGACCAAATATGGTTTGTGGTAACGCCTCATAATCCTTTTAAAAAGAAAAGTACGTTGTTAGACAACCACCAACGTCTAGAAATGGTATATCTGGCAACTAAAGATTACACCACACTTAAAGAAAGTGATATCGAGTTTAACTTACCGCAACCCAATTACACAGTAAACACCTTAGCGCATTTAACAGAAAAATATCCAGAAAAAGAGTTTGCGCTAATTATGGGAGAAGACAATTTAAAAAGCTTCCATAAATGGAAAAACTACCAGGTAATTTTAGACAACCACCACATTTACGTCTACCCAAGAATAAGTAAAGGTACTGTTGAAACCCAATTTGATAACCACCCAAAAATACACCAAGTAGAAGCACCAATTATGGAAATATCTTCCACCTTAATACGTAACAGTATTAAAACCGGAAAAAACATAAAACCCTTATTACCAGAGCATGTTTGGGCATATTTGGATGAAATGAATTTTTATAGGTAGTGTTAAAAACACATTTGACTTTCTCATTTTTTTCAACTAACTTCGTTTAACTTCGAATAAAATTCATTGAAACGGAATCTTATTCGCTATACGTTGGCAAACATATGACAAATCAAACGTGAAGTAAGCCGAAAGAATAATTATAATCTATTAACCCTTTGTTTTTTTCATTATCAATCCAAGCCTTTTCTTCGTGACTTTTTTCCATAATTTGAGTTGCGTTACAACTTC
Organism: Olleya sp.; assembly: GCA_023300575.1. Classification (GTDB taxonomy): domain Bacteria; phylum Bacteroidota; class Bacteroidia; order Flavobacteriales; family Flavobacteriaceae; genus Olleya. The sequence goes on along the minus strand of JALZUT010000127.1, from coordinate 1,290 downwards.
TGAATGTATTTATAATTATATTTAAAGACTCCATCTCTTCTGAACTGAATAGTTCTGAATTAAAATCTTTCAGTGTTGATTTATAAAAACATTTTCCCCAATATCCATTTCCATAATCTTCCATTTTCATATAAATAAAATCTTTATTGGAAGCGTAATCAAAAATTCCTCCGAACCTTACAGGAACTGGACCATAATTATGTGCCATATAATTTGCTCCGCTTATTGAATAAGCTGTTTTCTTATAATTATAAAAGTCAGAATAGAATAGTAATTTATTCATCATTGTCTCTGTAGGGTTTAGTTTTTCAGCAAAAAACAAAATCATATTCGACATTTTTTCCATATTTGGTTTTCTATAACCTGTATAATTATCTGGAAGTTTATCTTCAAACAAAATATCTACATATTTTTTATCATCTTTATTTTCCCTATAATTCTCAATAACAACTTGAATTTTTTTAAGAATTTTTGATTTTTCCTCGTCATTTAATTCATTATTTAAATCAACAAGCAATTTAAAATTTCTTATACTATTTGATATGGTATTAATCAGGTTAGCATTTGCCAAACTCGGCACTTCTCCTTTTTCATAATTCCTATAACTGTTAATTCCAAAACCTAATATACGAGACATCATTCCAGCTGATAAGCTATATGTATTTCTCAATTTAATTATTTCATCTGGAAATGGAATATTATGTTTATCTCTATATTGATTATAAACCTGATTTAAATTAAACTCATCTAATTCTGTGGTTGTAAATGACTCACCACTATCTTCACATAAATAACTTTTGTGATTATACTCAAATTCTTCTTTTCGAAAAACCAAAATATTTTTTTCAATTTGTAAGGTCATTTCCTTACCTGTGATTGGACTTTTCATAATTTTATTGTTTTTAGTTTGAGTTCTTAAGAGGGAAATCCATTGGATATTCCGCCTTATGAAAAGATATGCAAACTGCTCCACCTGTCATTTTTGAAATAGTCAATTTGATATAGACTTGTTGTCCTTTAATAACCTTTCCAAAAATCCACATTTCAGTTCCTCCTTGTTGAGTTTCTTCTAAAGGACCTTCGCTGTAATCCTGCACTTCTAAATTCAAAATTATTTCTTCACGCATTTTAGCGGTAATACTTAAGTCTGCAAGGTTCTGGATACTATTTTTTAGGGCGATTGGAGAAGATTATCCCTAAAGACTTTATAATCGCCTTAAGTTCTTGCAAAAAAGATTTTATTACAGATTTATCCGCCATATTCACGTGTTAAATTCTTTGCAAATATAA
>JALZUT010000126.1 GCA_023300575.1 Olleya sp. | reverse complement strand
TTATTACTTGTAAAGACCTTATCATCTTTAGGAAACCAAGTCTGATCTGTAGTGTTAAAAACAGGTTGTCTGCGATTATAACTTATATTAGAATACAAAAACAGCCCATTTAATAACTCTTGACTATAATTAAGTTGAGCAAAACTACGATCGTAAATTTTTAGAAAATTTTCTTCATTAAAAAGAGAAAATGAAGTGTTTAAACTTTCTAGACTACTTAAACTAGGATTAAATTGTTCTACTTTACTACCACCAGAAAGCGATATAAAGGCTCTGTTTTTTCTATTAAATCTATATCTAATACTTCCTGTAGCTCTAAGTCTGTCGTCAGACTCGCCATAATTTACGCTAGACGACACGTTAAAATATTTTTGACTGTCTTCAAAACGTTTTGTATAATTAGCTGTAAGGGTTCCATTCCAACCTTGGACTGTGTTAAATGCCATTTTATTAATAGGAGAGGAGATGTTAAAATAGGTTTTTTTGTACGTGTTGTTGTAGCTGTAAGTACCAAGTAAATCACCTAACTTAAAGGTGTTTCTAACTTGATCAACCGAGTCTAAGTATGTTTTAGATTCTCTAACTATTTGGATGCTGTCTCGTCGCACATAATCTGTAGCTTCTGCATTGGTAAGTGGTACAGGTCTTTTTGTGTCCCAAAATATGGAGTCCTTTTTATTCGCATTATCTTCAAAAGATAAGATTTCTCTAGTAAAATTCTTTTTATCAAAACCTGGATTAAACTCATAGTCGCTATAAGCTGCAGTAAAACGACCATCACCATTAAAACCAAATATGCCAAACTTAAAATCAAATAATTGCGTGGTTTTAACCCATAGTTTATCCGCATTATAATAGGTAAACGTCTGTTTGATATTAAATAAATCTACTGCTGTTATTTGTGCTTGTTGACCAGTTAAAGAAACGTCGACACCAAATAAACTCCACTGGTCTTCTACAATATAAATATAGCCACCAAAAGCCTTATCGTTTTTTCGTTTTGGTAGTAATTCTATTTTGTTAATTAGGTTTCCTAAATCGTCATAAAAGGTCCCAATTAATTTATATCTATAATAATTAAAGGCAAAATCCGAAATTGGAGATACAATCTCGCTACCTAATTCAATGGTGTTTTTATAAAAGTTAAACTCGACATCTGTTGCGTTATTAAAGCTAAAACCATTGCTGTCTCCACTAATTTTTGAAGCAGTTATGGTCTCTTTTATGGGTTTTGGTGCTTGGTATTCTAGTTTAGAAATGGTTTCGGATAAGTATACAATTCCGGTTCTAGTAGAGTCTAATGCACCTTCCATGTCACCAACTTCTTGACCTAATATTTTTTCAGGCACATCTACTAGTTGCATTAATCCTCTAGAGTAAAAATTAGCTTTAAACGCTTTTAGTTTGTTTAGGTTTTCTTTACGTTTTGCAATGGTTTGTCTGATGATTTCGTTAGCTGGGTTTTCTTCAGAATTGATTACAACTTCATCTAAATTGATATCTTCTTCATTTAAAACCACATCTAACACATAAGGAAATTGAGCTACAGTAATACTTTTTTTAATCGTTTTATAGCCTAAATACTGAAACGTAATAGTATAATCTCCAGCTTTAGATAACTCTAAAATGTAATTACCATCGTTGTTTGTGGTTGTACCATTGTAAGTGTTTTCTATAAAAATATTAACAACTGGAAGTGCTTCGTTTTTATTGGAAGTTACTGTTCCTGTAATTTGAGCAAAAGCAAATGTACTTACTAATGCAAATAGTGTAAAAAAAGAATATTTCATTTAGGTTGGTTGTTTATTATAATAGACGCACATTTTTACAAAATGGTTGTCTAGGTTTCAAACATATAACTTAAACTAATTGAAGATTGTTATAGAAATTATAAAGTTTGCTAAATAGAATAATAAAATGGTTAGTCAAACGACTCTTTACTTTTAACTTCCTTTAATTGAAATCAAAACTCATGCTCCTTATTAATTAAATAGAAAAGCACTAAAAACAATGCTTTTTTACTAAGAACTATAAGGGTTAACTAAACTTATAATACATGTGTTTTTCTCTCTTATTAAAGAAAGCGTTTATCTTAAATTTATAATGCGAGACTATTTTAATGAGAAATACTACTTTTTTAGAAATTTTTCTTAACTCTGTCTAAGTCACGCTTATTGTCTCTATCCTTCATTGTTTCGCGCTTGTCATAGATTTTTTTACCTTTAGCTAAGGCAATGTCTAGCTTGGCTAAGCCATTTTCGTTTAAAAATAAACGTAACGGAATTATGGTTAAACCAGAAGTATTAACTTCTTTTAAAAGTTTTTTAAGCTCTTTTTTATTTAATAATAATTTGCGTTCTGCTTTTGGTCTGTGGTTATAGTAATTACCATAAGCATATTCTTGAACGGTCATGTTAATAACAAATAATTCGCCTTGCTCATTAAATTCGCAAAAGCTTTCTGCAATAGAGGCTTGACTGCTTCTAATAGATTTAATCTCTGTACCAGTTAAAACAATTCCAGCAGTATATTTATCTAAAATCTCATATTGAAACTTAGCCTTTTTATTAAGTATGTTTATCTTTTTTTGCATTGGTGCAAAGCTAATAAAATAGTAGTAAAACCAGTTATAATTGCTTAGTCATTTTATCTATACCTCTTAAATGAGGATGTATTAAATCAAAATCTAATTGATAAGTTTCTACAATCTTATATCCGTATTTTTTGTAGAACTGTACTGCTAGCATTTTTTGCTTTCACCATTTTTTCTGCTAGTGTAACAGTGTTGCTTTACCAAGTCCTAAACCTTGGTAGCTTTCTTCTAAATACAATCTATGAAGTTTTGTAGTATTGTTTTGTATATCATAAACCAATCTTAGAAAACCAATCTGATTCTGGTTGTATTCAATAAAAAAATAATCTGCATTTGGGTTTTTAAATTCTTCTTTAAGTGGTTTTTAGAATATTGTTTGTTTAGATACCAATTACAATCTTCTTTCTTTCATAACTGTTTGTATGCTTGAGGGTAGATGCGATTCATTAAATTGAATAACACCTCTTTATCAGTTAATTGAATGGGGTTTAAGTCAATAGTTTTATTCATCTTATACCTTAAAATATTAATTAACATTAATAACAGTATCTGTTATTTTGCTATTAAAAATAGTAACTATAAAGAGTTTGTAATTAACGGTATCATCAATATCTTGATACTTTTTTTGATTAATTATAGCATTTACAAAGCTTGGTGTTGTATTGCTATGTCCAACAATTAAAACCGATTTCCCTTTTGTTTGTTTTTTAAACGCTTCAAAATCTGTGTTTCTAGGGTTGTATAAAATAACAGGAAGCTTTTTGTTTATTGAGGTAGGAAAAGCAGTTGCTAAAGTGCGTTTGTAATTAGTAGAGTAGATGGCATCTAAATTTTTGTTTTTAAAATAGCGTTTCCATTTTCTAGCACGACGTTTTCCTTTTTTTATTAAATCTGGATTTTTATTTGTGGCATCACCTCGGTCTTTTTCGGCATGACGAATAAAATAATAAGTAGTTGTTTGATTGGTTATGTCTTGCTGAGCTTCAGCAGAAAATGTGAAGAGAAAAAGGATTAGAATTACTATTATTTTTTTCATTTCAAACGTTTTAATTTAATTCTAGCGCAATATTAATCATGTCTTTAAAAGAGGTTTCACGCTCTTTACTTGTTGTGCTTTCTCCTGTAACTAAAGAGTCCGAAACAGTTAAAATAGCTAGTGCATTAACCTTGTGTTTTGCAGCGATAGTATATAATCCAGCAGTTTCCATTTCGACACAAAGGATACCAAATTTACTCCATTTTTTATACGATTCTATATCGTCTCCATAAAACTGATCAGAGGTAAGTACATTACCAGCTTTAATAGCAATGTTTTTTTGTTTAGCAACTTCAACAGCTTTTTGAAATAGTTCAAAGCTAGCTGTTGGTGCATAATCTGCGCCTCCAAAACGTAATTTATTAATTCCAGAATTTGTTGATGTTGCCATAGCTAAAACTACATCTCTAACCTTAACTTCTTTTTGATAAGAACCCGAACTTCCAACACGAATTAAGTTTTTAACACCAAATTCTGTAATCAATTCATGTGCATAAATAGACATACTAGGTATGCCCATTCCTGTTCCCATAACAGATATAGGCTTACCTTGGTAGGTTCCTGTATAACCTAAAATACCTCTAACTTCATTAAAGCAAACTGGGTTTTCTAAAAAAGTTTTGGCTATCCATTTTGCACGTAATGGATCTCCTGGAAGTAAGATGGTTTTTGCAATATCGCCTTTTTTGGCTGCTATATGTGTACTCATTTTGGGTTAAAAATAAAGTTAGAAAGTATTTAGAGTTAAGTTAATATTACTGTTTTATTTGGTCTTTAGCCAAATTAACATAACAACTGTTTACACAAACTGAAAAATAGTTATAGTTTTTAGCCTCATTACAAAGCTTAATAATAGCTACTTGTGTTACAGTAGCTTTTAAAAACGTATGATCTATGTATTGATTTAATTTTATAACCAAATTTACACTTTTTACAAAAGAGTTTTGAAGATTATTGTAGTAAAATCAATTAAGTTTTTAACTTTATAGTCTATTAAAACTAAATAATGAAATGAGTATATTAAGAGTTTTCTTTTATTAGAAAATGATTAAAGACGAACAGCATGTGACCCATAAAATTTAAATATTAGAACAGATGAAATTTAAAGACGAATACGATTTAATTTGTGTTGGAGGCGGAATTATGAGTGCTACTTTGGCACTAATAACTAAACTTGTAAAACCAGAATTAGATATTTTAATTTTAGAACGGTTAGATAAAGTAGCTCAAGAGAGTTCTGCTGCATGGAATAATGCAGGAACTGGACATTCTGCTTTGTGCGAATTAAATTATACTCCAGAAAAAGGCAACACAATAGATTGTTCTAAAGCCTTAGAAATTTGTACTCAATTTGAAGTTTCTAAGCAATTTTGGAGTTTTTTAGTTGAACTTGGTTTTATTGAAAACCCTAAAGATTTTATTAATCCTATACCACACCATAGTTGGGTAAAAGGAGACGAAAATGTCGCTTTTTTAAAGAAAAGATTTGAAGCTTTGAAAGATAACTTTATGTTTGAAGGTATTGAATATACAGAGTCTTTAGAGAAAATGAAAGAGTGGTTTCCGTTAATTGCAAATAACAGAAGTGAAGATGAAGTTATGGCTGCAACAAGAATGGAACGTGGTACAGAAATGAATTTTGGAGCCTTAACAGAGAAACTTTTCTCAATACTTGAAACCGAATTTAATACACCTGTTTATTGTAATGAAGATGTGTTAGATGTTGATCCAGATCATAATGTTGATTGGCATATTGAAGTAAAAAACACAAAAACAGGAGACAAAAGATTTCTTAATGCTGAGCATGTGTTTATTGGAGCTGGTGGTGGAAGTTTATTACTTTTACAAAAAGTGGAGATTGACGTAAAAGATGGTTATGGAGGTTTTCCAGTAAGTGGACAATGGTTGGTTTGTAAAAATAAAGACATTATTAATCAACACTTAGGCAAAGTATATAGTAAAGCTGGTCCAGGTGATCCACCGATGTCAACACCACATTTAGATACACGATTTATAGATGGTGAGCGCCAATTAATTTTTGGTCCTTTTGCTGGTTTTAGTCCTAAATTTTTAAAAGAAGGCTCTAGTTTAGATTTGTTTAAATCAATAAAAAATAAAAACATAAGACCAATGCTTAGTGCATTTTGGCATAACCTACCGCTTACTAATTACCTTTTGCATCAAGTTACAGCCTCTTTTGAAGATAAAATGAACAATTTGAGACAATTTGTAAAAGATGCAAAAAGTGATGATTGGAAAATATTAACTGCAGGACAACGTGTTCAAATTATTAAAAATGACCACTATGAAGGTGGTAAATTGCAGTTTGGGACAGAAGTTGTTAGTAGTAAAGATGGAAGTATTACGTGTTTGCTTGGTGCTTCTCCTGGAGCTTCAACTGCAACTCATGTAATGCTTGAAGTTTTTGAAAAGGCGTTTCCAGACATTATAAATTGTGAAGAAGGAAGACGAAAACTCCAAAATATTGTACCATTTTGGAAAAATGATTTTGATAAAGAAGAGTTTAAAGCGCAATTAGAGAAGAGTGAAAAGGCTTTAGGGTTGTAATTAATTTTATTAATTAATAATTAAAATACCTAACCTGCTTAATATAAAGTTCTCGATTATCATCAATTAGTTTAAACTCTATATCTAAACCAAAATTAAGGTATTGTTTTTTTGATTTATAAACGTTGTAATAATAGTGTTTTTTAATTTTTTCAAGTTGTTCAGACAAGTGGATAATTTCGGTTTCTGTCATCACTAATGCACCATTATTAAGGTTGGAATGTGTAATGATTTCGATAATACGTTTTTCGTTATATAATTGAGATGACGATCCAGAATAACAAATAATCTGGTCGCAAGTCACACCTTGTTCTGGTTGTACAACACTAGCTTCGCCAAGTTGTACGTTGATGACATTTCCTAAATAATTTTCGCGATATAAATTTTTGGTAATGGCTACACCATTGGCTTTTTCGGCAGGGAAGGAGCGATGCACCAAAACACCCATTGCTATACTATTTTGATCGATATTAAAATACTCGCGTTCTAAAAATGCGCGCTCGTACCATAAACTTGACCATACTTTTTTAATGGCTTTTTCTATAGTTTTTACAGAGTCACCAATAACACCTGTTTTAGAATCGTATAAGCCAGCACCAGAAAACCCAACGATGTCTTCTGCATTTGTCGAGCTTCTAAATCGCATTCTTTTCTCGTTACCTAAACTGGTGATTTTAGTTTTAACATTTGTAATTAATTCTTGACTAATAGGCGCTTTTTTTATTTTTTCCTGAATAGCTTTTAGTTGTAAAGTTAGTGCTACCTCGTCTTGATTAACGCGATAGTTATATAGTACATCTTTTACCATTTTATCTGCTCCTGATGCCTTAAGATGTGCTTCATAATAGTAAAAGGGAATAGCAAATGCAGACTCAGGTACTTTAAAGGTGTTGGCTTTTGCTAAATCATATAAAACACCAAAATTTGCTGCTTTTCCTCCAACGGTATTTATTAATTTCTGATTTAAATTTTCAGCTTCAATTAATGTCTTTACAGTTGTGTTTTTTTCTAAAAAAAGCATGTCTTTTTTCTTAGCTTTTGTTTTTTTTTCAAACAATTCTTTTGAGATTGGCTTAATGTAAAAGGTGTCTAAAGCAACTTCAAAAGACACATATTGGTTGTCAAATGCTTTTAAAACATCCGACTGCATCGCTTTGGTATAAGCAGCAATTGGTATTTGTCTATTTTTACCTAAAATCGAAATATGACTTAAAGGTGTTTGTAAAATTGTGGTGATAACACCTGCTGTAATTGGTAATTCTAAAATAGCTTGGTTAATAACTATAATATCATGTTTTGATATATTGTTATATTTTAAAGAATCTACAGATATAAATTTTAAGCAACCATAACTTTTTTGTGCGCTTACCGCTTGATAGGTCTGGTCTCCATATAAATCGGTAGCAGATTGGGTTGGAATATCTAAAACTGATTTTAATTTTTCTAATCGTGAGGTGTTTAAAAAGAAATTAAAGGTTTTAAAATAAGCAACTTTTTTAATTTCATCATATAAGATTTTGATGTCTGCAATTTGCATTTCATCTATTGGTGATAATTCTAAATTATACGAATCGTTTGCTAAGTAATGGTTGATGTTCCCTAATAGAAAACGTTTTTTAGGATGCTGTGCTATGTAGTTGTAATTGTTAAATTCTTTAATGGTTTCCGGGATTTCTAGATGGCCTTTACAAAATCTATAGTGGTATTTGTATACTTTACTATTTATAAAATAAAGGGTGTTTTCTTTTAAATCGAAAACCACTTTAAGCGCTTCAACATTTCCATATTTATTGGTGTTTGGAGTTGTTTTTAGACTATTAAAATCCGATTCAGACTTTAAAACAGTTTTATATTTTATTTGCGCAGAAACAAAAGTTGAAGCGGTTATGAAAAATAATAAAAGTTGTTTTTTTAATTGAAATGAAGTCAAACTATTTTGTTTTGATTAAAGCAATATAGATGAAATGTATCTAATAAAAAAAAGCAACACGCCACTTTTAAAAAGTATTGTGTTGCTTTTTAACTAACCAACCATTATAAAAACGTGCTCTTTTACGCTTTATTTTGTATTAACATAACTTTAATAGTCTAGTTTAGAGACACTATCTTTTCTTATTTTAAAATCACTCTAAATGTCGGCTATTAATTTTTTTATGTAACTAAATCACCTTGATTTCTAAACACTAATTGTCCATCAAAAGCGTCTAGTAATATGATACTATCTGTTGTTACTTTACCAGAGAGTATTTCTTTACTTAACTGGTTTAAGACTTCTTTTTGGATCACTCTTTTTACAGGTCTTGCACCATATTCTGGGTTATACCCTTTTTTTGCTAAATAAGTAATTGCTTCTGGTGTAGCATCAAATGTAATGCCTTGTTTTGCAATCATTTTTGAGACACTTTTTAATTGTAACCCTACAATTTTTGTAATGTTATTTTGTGTTAAAGGTGTAAACATAATCGTATCATCAATACGGTTTAAAAACTCTGGTCTAACCGTTTGTTTTAGTAATGCTAAAACATCTGTTTTTGCTCTTTCGATTGCAAAATCTACATCTTTAGTAGCTTCAAAACGCTCTTGTATTATTTGACTTCCCATATTGGATGTCATAATTATAATGGTGTTTTTAAAGTCTGCAGTACGTCCTTTGTTATCTGTTAAATGTCCTTCGTCCAAAACTTGTAATAAAATATTGAAGGTATCTGGATGTGCCTTTTCAATTTCGTCTAATAATACAACAGAATATGGTTTTCTTCGAACTGCTTCAGTTAATTGTCCGCCTTCGTCATAACCAACATATCCTGGAGGTGCACCAACTAGTCTACTAACAGCATGACTTTCTTGGTATTCGCTCATATCTATTCTGGTCATTGCGCTTTCATCATCAAATAAATATTCTGCTAAGGCTTTTGCCAATTCGGTTTTACCAACTCCTGTAGTTCCTAGAAATAAGAAAGTACCAATAGGTTTTTCAGGATTTTGTAATCCTGCTCGACTACGTCTTACCGCATCACTAACAGCTATAATTGCTTCTTCTTGTCCGACAATACGTTTGTGTAATTGGTCTTCTAATTTTAGTAATTTTTCTCTGTCACTTTGTAGCATTTTGGTAACAGGTATTCCTGTCCAACGCGCTACAATTTCGGCAATGTCCTCGTAGGTTACCTCTTCTTTAATTAAAGCGCTTTCCGATTGGTTGTCTTGCAAGTTTTTCTGAAGTCCTTCAAGCGCATCCTGTGCTTCTTTTATCTTACCATAGCGTAGTTCTGCTACTTTACCATAATTACCATTACGTTCTGCTTTTTCTGCTTCAAGTTTAAAATTCTCTATTGCTTGTTTTGTGTTTTGAATGTTATCTACAACCTCTTTTTCACTTTTCCACTTGGCATTAATTTCGTTTCGTTCTTCTTTTAAATTAGCTAGATCTGCGCGTAATGATTTTAGTTTAATTTCATCCCTTTCACGCTTAATTGCTTCAATTTCAATTTCTAATTGCATTATTTTTCTATCTAAAACATCTAATTCTTCTGGTTTAGAATTAATTTCCATACGCATTTTAGAAGCAGCTTCATCCATTAAATCTATTGCTTTATCTGGAAGAAATCGATTAGTAATGTAACGTTGTGATAATTCTACAGCACCAATAATAGCATCATCTTTAATACGTACTTTGTGATGTGTTTCGTACTTTTCTTTAATTCCGCGTAAAATAGAAATGGCACTTTCTGTATCAGGCTCGTCTACCATTACTTTTTGAAAACGACGTTCTAATGCTTTATCTTTTTCGAAGTATTTTTGATACTCATCTAAAGTGGTAGCTCCAATTGCACGTAACTCTCCACGTGCTAAAGCAGGTTTTAAAATATTAGCTGCATCCATAGCGCCTTGACCTCCTCCGGCACCAACAAGTGTGTGTATTTCGTCAATAAATAGCACAATATCTCCTTCGCTTTCAGTAACTTCTTTGATGACTGCTTTTAGTCGCTCTTCAAATTCGCCTTTAAATTTTGCACCAGCTATAAGTGCTCCCATATCTAGTGCAAAAATTTGTTTATCTATTAGATTTTCTGGGATATCTCCATCTACAATCCTATGCGCTAAACCTTCTGCAATTGCAGTTTTACCTGTTCCTGGCTCCCCTATTAAAATTGGGTTGTTTTTAGTTCTACGCGATAAAATTTGAAGTATTCTTCTAATTTCTTCACCACGACCAATAACTGGATCTAGTTTTCCGTCACGTGCTAATTGATTTAAATTTTTAGCATATTTGTTTAAAGAATTATAAGTATCTTCTTGACTCTGAGAGGTAACACGATCACCTTTTCTTAATTCTTCAATAGCTGCATTTAAGCCTTTTTCTGTTACGCTTTGGTCTTTTAACATTTGTGCTATTTTGCTGTTGGATTTAAAAATAGCTAATATAAAATGTTCTATAGATACATAATCGTCTTGCATTGCTTTTGCAATTATAGACGCTTCGTTTAATGTTTTTCCAGCTTCACGAGACAGTATTATATCTGCTCCAGACACTTTAGGAAAATTTTCTAATTGCTTGTCTAAAGTTTGTTTTAATATATTGATGTTAACATTAAGCTTTTTTAAAATGAATGGTAATACGTTTTCATCAACTTCTAAAATGGCTTTAAAAAAATGTTCGTTTTCTATTTGTTGATGCCCATAACTTTGCGCAATTTGTTGCGCATGTTGTATGGCTTCTTGCGATTTAATTGTATAATTTTTTGGGTTCATATTATAATAGTATTAATGTTATTGGATATGTCTATTTCAATTACCTTACCATGAACAGATTGAAGACAAAATGTCTGTTATGTATTCGTTTTTATTGATTTTTAGTCAGTTATTGACTTTTACTCTGCTAGTTTTTAAGTTTTGTTTGGGTGGTGTATAGTTTTAAAGTTATGCTATAGATTTAAATTGGGTTATTTTTGTTTTAACTTAACGTTTATTCATGAAAAATTTAAACCTGCTTTTATTTCTTTTAAGTTTTATAGCAATTAATGCTCAAATTGTACAAGACGATTTTGAAGGTAATGGCACAATCAATTCTTGGTATGGAGACGATTGTGGTATGGACAATAATTTTGCAAATCCTTTTTTAACCGGAATTAATACCTCCGCAACTGTATTAGAGTATAATGATACTGGAGGACAATTTGCTAATGTTAGATTTGATGCTGAAAGTAATTTTGATTTAACATTAAAAAACACCTTTTCTTTAAAAATATATGTGCCTTCAAACGGACTATCAGGTTCACAAAATAACCAAGTGTCTTTAAAGCTTCAAGATGGTACAATAGCACAACCATGGATAACGCAAAGCGAAATTATTAAACCAATTGCTTTAGATACTTGGCAAGAAGTAACTTTTAATTTTGATGCCGATAATTTTATTAATCTTGACCCAAACTCTTTACCACCATCGCAGAGAACAGATTTTAATAGAATGCTTATACAGGTTAATGGAGAAAATAATTTTGATGCTGTTGTAGCTTATGTAGATGCTGTTTTATTTTTTGAAACGACAAGTAACGCTCCAGTTTATGATAATTTAGTTTGGTCAGACGAGTTTGATACAGATGGTGCAATTAATCCTGTAAATTGGCACCATCAAACCCAACTACCTAATGGAGGAAGTTGGTTTAATGGCGAAATACAACATTATACAAATAGAGTGGATAATGCTTTTGTAAGTGGTGGTTTTTTAAATGTTTTAGCAAAAAAAGAAACGTTTACAGATCAAGGTTTTACTAAGCAATATACCTCTGCAAGATTAAATTCTAAATTTGCTTTTACTTATGGTAAAGTAGAGGTTAGAGCAAAATTACCTTTTGGAGTTGGTACTTGGCCAGCTATTTGGATGCTTGGTAAAAATATTAATGAAGATGGTGGTTATTGGGATATTCAAGGCTTTGATACGACAAGTTGGCCAGCTTGTGGCGAGATAGATATAATGGAACATTGGGGACATAACCAAAACTTTGTACAAAGCGCTATGCATACACCATCTAGTTCTGGTGCTACTGTTAATCATGGAGGACAAAATAACAATACAGCATCAATAGATTATCATGTATATACTTTAGTTTGGTCGCCAGAAAAAATGGTGTTTAGTGTAGATGGAATTGTGCATTATACTTATAATCCAACAGTAAAAAACGCAAGTACTTGGCCTTTTTTTGAAGAACAATACATTTTATTAAATGTCGCAATGTTACCTAATGTAACAGCTAGTTTTACACAAAGTGCTATGGAAATAGATTATGTTAGAGTGTATCAAGAAAGCACATTATCTACTACAGCTTTTGATACAATTAAAGTTTTAAGGATATATCCAAACCCTGTAGATGATATATTAAATATTAAGGTAAACACTTCTAGTGTTGCTTCTTACAGCGTTAAAGATGTTAGTGGAAGATTAATAACTAATGTCAAGATAAATAGACCATTGCAGGTATTAGCAGTAGATGCAACCTATTATTCAAATGGTTTATATTTTATAACAGTAACTCTAGAAAACGGATCTATAGAGACTGTTAAGTTTATTAAGAAATAAATTTTGTAAGTTTATATCTATTATACGACCTTAAAGCTATGGGATTTTTAAAAAATATATTAGGCGGTTCAAAAGAACCAAAAGAAGAAAAAACACTTCCTTGGAAGCAATTAACACAAGTCGATCAGTTAGAGGCTATTAATAAATTGTCTAAAGGAAAAACGCAAGTTATCTTTAAACACTCTACTCGATGCGGAATTAGCAAAATGGTCATGAACCAGTTTGTTAGCGCTTTTGATGTAGACGTTAACTTAGATTTATACTATTTAGACTTATTAAGCTTTAGAGACGTATCTAACGAAGTTGGATACAAGTTTCAAGTTATGCACCAAAGTCCACAAATGCTAGTTATTAAAAATGGAGTAGTAGTTGCACATGCAAGTCATGGTGGGATTAATGAGATTGATTTGGGTAGGTTTGTTTAATAGCTTTTGAATAAGTAGAGAAGTTGTAATATTAACTTTTATATTAAAAAAAGGAACTTGGCTTAACATTGAATATAGTAAATTGAAAACTTACCACATCTATACATTTGCATTAATTTGAAAAATAACGACAGAATTTAAAACAGACTGTTGTAAAAAACAAAACTGAAGCAGAAAAAAGACTAGTGCTAAAGACTTTAAAAAAGTATGCTATACAG
>JALZUT010000125.1 GCA_023300575.1 Olleya sp. | reverse complement strand
ACTTTTGGTAACGGATTAATTCCGTATTTATCAAACAAATAGACCAAACTAGTCATTGTTGCTGCACCAAGTTCTAACTCGCGTTTATTTACTGCATCAAACGTATCGTTTGCTGCGTGATGATGATCAAAATAACGTTGAGAGTCTGGACGTAAACCTACTAATACAATATTGTCATTTTTTAATGGTCCAATATCTGCTCCACTATAACCTTTTTCGAAATAGTGAATTAAGTATGGTTTAAACAAAGATTGCCATCCTAAAACCTGGTTTAATACTGCATCGCTACAATCAAAGCTAAACCCTCTTGGTGAAAAACCTCCAGAATCGCTCTCTAAAGCAAACACGTGGTTTTCGTTATTACGTTTTGCTTCTTCTGCATATTTTTTTCCGCCACGTAATCCGTTTTCTTCGTTCATAAATAAAACCACCCGTATGGTACGTTTTGGTTTTATTCCACTTTCTTTTAGTAATCTAATTACATCCATGGATTGTACAACTCCTGCTCCATCGTCATGAGAACCGTCTCCTAAATCCCAAGAATCTAAATGTCCACCAACTACCATATATTCGTTTGGAAATTCACTTCCTGTTAGTTCTCCGATAACATTGTATGACAAAACATCTTCAAATTGTTTACAACTTTGCTTAAAGTAAAAACTTAAATTGTTGTCCTTTTTTAATGCTTCAGACAATTTATTAGCATCATTAGTGCTAATTGCTGCAGATGGTATGCGTTGTTCATTAGGTAAGTCTTGATAACTCATACTTCCTGTATGAGGCAAATCGTCTTGACGTAAATTTAAAGAACGTACAATGACAGCAACTGCACCAAGTTTTCCTGCTTCAAAAGCGCCTGCATAACGTTGTTTTGAACATCCACCATAAGCTTCAAACGTGTGGATTAATTCTGGATTTAAAGCACCATTAAAAAATACTATTTTTCCTTTTACTTTTACACCAATTGTTGCTAACTCTTCAAAGCTTTTAACTTCTATAACATTGGCTTCTAAACCTGATATTGCTGTTGCTATAGAACCACCTAATGCACAAATATTAACGTCAAACTTGTTGTTATTGGTTGTAAAATGTCCAACCTCTTTATCACCACGTTCCCATTTTGGTACCATTACTTCTTGCAACCATACTTTATCTAAACCTAGTTTTTCTAGTTCGGATTTTGTGTATTGGACTGCTTTTTCGGCATTTGTAGAGCCTGATAAACGTCCACCAATTTTATTGGATAAATGTTCTAACCAACTGTAAGCTTTACCATTTGTTAAGGATTGCGAATAAATATTTTTTACGATGTCTTTGTCTGCTTGTGCTGTGACGTTAATTGACAATAGTAGTGTTAATAGTAGTACTAGTTGTTTCATAATAGTTGCGTTAGCGATTGTAGCATTGTTGAAGCTCCTCGAAGAGAGCGACTGCGGAAAGCGCGACCCTTGTGGTAACGCCAAAATTTTGCTACTCGTTATTTAATTGTTGTTTGTATAATTCTAGATTTGCTTTGGTTTTATCATCCAATTCTGGTTCTTGGATGTCTGTGTATGTTTTTAAGGTGTTGTATAAAATATTGGTTACAATTAGTCGTGCTGCAGGTTTATTATCTGCTGGGATATTGTACCAAGGTGCATGCGGTTTTGAGGTACGATTGATAGCGTCTTCGTAACAGTTCATATAATTTTCCCAAAGCTTGCGTTCTTTCAAGTCACCTGATGAGAATTTCCAATTTTTTTCTTTGAGATTTAAACGACGAAGTAATCGTTTACGTTGTTCTTCTTTTGATAAATTCATGAAAAATTTAAAGATCAACGTCCCGTTATCTGTTAAGTGTTTTTCAAAATTATTGATTTGCTCAAAACGAGTATCCCAAAAGGTATCATCTATATCTTCGACTGTTTTTACTGTGGGTATGTTTTCGCCTAAAATATAGTAAGGATGGACACGAGTTACCAATACGTTTTCGTAATGCGTACGGTTGTGCACTCCAAATTTACCACGTGCTGGCAATGCTAAATAGTGACGCCAAAGGTAATCATGCTTTAACTCTAAATCTGTTGGGACTTTAAAACTCATTACTTCTACTCCGCGTGCATTAAAATCTTTAAAAACTTCTCGGATTAAACTATCCTTACCTGAGGTATCCATACCCTGTAAGCAAATTAAAATCGAGTATTTACCATGAGCATACATGGTGTCCTGAAGTTGACCTAGTTTTTTTCTTACTTTTTTAAGTTGTTTTTTTACTGCATCATCGTCTTCATCCAAATCCGCTAATGTTGGTAGATTTGAAAGCTTGATTTTTGATGTTATTTTATGGTCTTCGATGTTTATTTGTTTCATTTTAAAACTTTTAAATTACTTACTCGCAAACAGTTTTACGTCCTGCTCACTAACTTCGCTACCTCCTAAAATAATAAGACGCTCTATAACGTTACGCAACTCTCTAATATTACCAGTCCAATCGTAGTCTTGTAATAATTTGATTGCTTTTGCCGAAAACACTTTATGTGCTGTACCATGTTCTTGCGCTATTTTTACAGAAAAATGATTGATAAGTAACGGTATGTCGTCACGTCTGTCATTTAAAGCTGGTACTTTAACTAAAATAACTGCTAGTCTGTGGTATAAATCTTCACGAAAGTTACCATCTGCAATTTCCTTTTTAAGGTTTTTATTAGTTGCTGCAATTACACGTACATCTACTTTAATATCTTTATCACTACCTACACGTTGTATGCGACTTTCTTGTAAAGCACGCAATACTTTTGCTTGAGCAGACAGACTCATATCTCCAATTTCATCTAAAAAAATAGTGCCACCATTTGCTGCTTCAAACTTACCTGCTCTGTCCTTTGCTGCACTTGTAAAGGCACCTTTTACGTGTCCAAACAGTTCGCTTTCTATCAATTCTGAAGGGATTGCGGCACAATTAACTTCTATCATTGGTCCTTTTCCACGTTCGCTTTTTTGATGTAACCAATGTGCTACAAGCTCTTTTCCTGTTCCGTTTGGTCCAGTAATTAAAACTCTTGCATCTGTTGGTGCTACTTTATCTATAATGTCTTTGATTTGAGAAATGGCGTCGCTATCTCCAATCATTTCGTACTTTTTGCTGACTTTCTTTTTAAGTATTTTATTTTGAACAACTAGTTCTTTTCGGTCTAAGGCATTACGTACAGTGTTTAGTAAACGGTTTAAATCTGGTGGTTTTGAAATATAATCAAAAGCACCTAAACGCATCGTATTTACAGCTGTATCTAAATCGCCATGACCAGAAATCATTACCATTGGTATTTCTGGTTTAATTTTTTTAACCGCTTCTAAGACCTCAACACCATCCATTTTTGGCATCTTGATGTCACACAAAATCAGATCATAATCTTCCTTTCTAACTTTTTCTATACCTACTAATCCATCTTCTGCTTCTTCGACTTTATATTTATCGTTTTCTTCAGAAAGAATTTTTACTAAAACTCTTCTAATCGCAGCTTCATCTTCTATTACTAATATTTTTGACATTATATTTTAAATTAAATTGGTCTTTATATTTGTTATTGTAATGTACTAATTATTTTATTCTTGTTTAGAAATGATATGAATATCTCTTTGAGGAAAAGGAATTGCTATTTTATGTTCTCTAAACAAAGCGTCTATTTTAAATCTAATATCGCTTTGTGACTCTACTGCATTAAAACTGTCATTAAGCGAAAAAATAAGTTTAAAATTAAGCGAACTATCTGCAAAATCTGTAAACAAAACCAAAGGAGCTGGATGCTTTAAAACTTTAGGATGGGCTTTACCTGCAGTAAGCAATAGCTCTTTTACTAATTCTACATCGCTACCATAGGCAACACCAACATCAATACTTTCTCTGGTAGTTGTCCCATTTTGTGTCCAATTATACAAACTATTAGTTAGGTATAAATGGTTTGGTATAATAAGTACTTTATTATCAATTGTTACAGCTCTTGTTGTGCGTAGTTTAATTTCTTCTACACGACCCACTTTACCTTCAAGCTCAATAATATCTCCAACATGTACAGATTGGTCTACTAATATAAAAACACCCGATATTATATCCTGAAATAATGTTTGTAATGCTAAACCAATACCAAGTAAAAGTGCTGCAGAAGCTGCAAAAACAGCAGTAACATTAATACCGATTGCATTTAGTGTTATTAATAAAATTATAATATAAACTAGCCATCTAAAGTATCCAAATACAACCTTAAACTTTCCTTTATCTTCTTTTGGAATACGCTTTGTTATTAACTTAAATAACACTCTTAAAACTAGAGTTGAAATAAAAATTACAGTAACTACTATTATTAAATCTTGAATAGAAATACTTATTCCTTTAGAAAAATCTATATGTAGGTTTAAAAAACCTCGTAATCTAGACCAAGCAGAACTATCTGTAACTGCATTTTCTATATTTTCTAAAGTTTGATTTGTATTCATTTTTAATATTTAATCCACTTCATTATTTCTTTATAACTCGGTTTTTTACCATACATCAAAATACCAACTCTATAGATTTTTGCTGCAAACCAAACGGTAAACATAAAAGTACCAATTAAAATTGTTAACGATAATAATTGTTGCCAAATTGGAACACCAAAAGGAATTCGCATTAGCATTACAACAGGAGACGTAAACGGTATAAATGAAAACACGGTAGAAACTGTACCATGTGGATCCTCTATAACCGTAAAACCACCAACATAAACAGCTAAAATTAGCGGTAAAATGATTGGCATCATAAATTGTTGTGTATCGGTTTCGTTATCTACTGCTGCACCAATAGCTGCATATAATGAGCTGTATAATAAATAACCACTTATAAAAAATAAAATGAAGGCTATAATTAAATTTGCTAATGGAAGATTAAAAAAAGCATTAACTACTTCTTGTATTTTATCCATACCGTTTCCTGAACTCTGCATGGCTTGTTGCAATACTTCTTGTTGAGGTGAGTTTATTTGTGACAGATCAATACCAAAAACTAATGATACTACTACAATTAATACACTACCTAAAATTATCCAAATTACAACCTGAGTAATACCAACAAGTGAGGTCCCAATGATTTTACCTAACATGAGTTGCACAGGTTTTACAGAAGAAATTATAACCTCAATAATACGACTGGTTTTTTCTTCAATTACGCTACGCATAATCATATTACCATAAATTATAATGAACATAAACAGCATATAACCAGCAGCGACACCAAATGCAATTTTAATCCCACTATCTATTTCAGATGTTTTCTCGCCTGCAAAACTTTCTTGTACTATGTCAACTGTTATTTTTGATGTTTTAATAATTTCTGGATTAACACCTAATCGATTCATGTTAATGTTGGTCAACTCCTTTTCTATTATATTATCTAAATTTGAAATAACAGATATTGAAGGAGAATCTTCAGAATAAAAACTAAAACTGCTTTTAGCCTCATTTAAACTATCCATTTTTTTTATATGAAGCAAGCCATAATTACCTTTCTCTTCAACTAGTGTTTTTGCGTTTTCAAGGGATACATTATTTTCTAGAATAGTATATTTTGTGTTTTGTGTATCCTTAAAAATATCTTGAAATAAACCTGATTGATCTAAGACAGAAATTTGACGTTCTTTGTTATTATTCATTTGCGCTAAATACGCAACAACCGAAATTAACCCAATGATTATTAATGGACTTAAAAACGTCATGATGATAAACGCTTTGTTTTTAACCTTGGTTAAATATTCTCGTTTTATGATAAGTGGAAGATGATTCATAATTAATTATTCTGTACAGTTTGAATAAATATATCGCTAGCACTTGGTATAACTTCTACAAAGTGAGAAATCTGCCCTTTACTAGACAAATAGGCTAACAGATCGTTAGAGGACTCGTTTTCTGACAACTTAATATTTAGTTTAAGATCATCACCTAAGCTTCTAAACTCTGCAGGAGAGACACTAAATTTACTAGTTAATTCTTGTTCTAGATTGGTGTTATTTGGACTAATACCAATTTGAAACGTATTGCTTTTAAATTGACGTTTAATATCCATTAAATTACCATCCAAAACTTTATTAGATTGATGGATTAAAGCAATATCATCACATAATTCCTCAACAGATTCCATACGGTGTGTCGAGAAAATTACTGTTGCACCTTCGTCACGTAACCTTAAGATTTGATCTTTAATTAAATTAGCATTTATAGGGTCAAATCCTGAAAAAGGTTCATCAAAAATTAGTAGTTTAGGTTCGTGCAACACCGTAACTACAAATTGTATTTTTTGTGCCATTCCTTTAGATAACTCTTGGATTTTCTTATTCCACCAATCACCAATTTCTAAGCGTTCAAACCACATTTTTAGTCGCTTTTTAGCTTCAGATTTTTGCATGCCCTTAAGTTGAGCCAAGTATAAAGCTTGCTCGCCAACTTTCATAGATTTATACAAACCACGTTCTTCTGGCAAATAGCCAATATCTTTAACATGATGGTTTTTTAATGGGTCGCCATCTAACAATACATGACCAGTATCTGGCATTGTAATTTGGTTAATGACTCTTATTAGAGTGGTTTTTCCTGCTCCATTTGGTCCTAGTAAACCAAATATACTTCCTTTAGGAACCGTTATAGACACGTTATTTAGTGCAGTAAAGTCTCCAAAATTCTTAGAAACCGAATGCACCTCTAAAAGGTTGTTCATATATTTTTAAATTGTGTTAATACACACCTAAGTAAGGTGTTTTGTAAATATAGAAAATGTTACACAAGTAGCGATGTTGTTTTGAAAATTTTTAACGAATTGAACAATGTGTTTTTCCTAAAGTTTATGGGTCCTCAAAATAATATTGAGCGTTTAGATTTAGGCTTTAAAAATTAATTGGTTGATTGAGAAGATCAAAACCTGTGTTGAAATTAGTTTGGTTAGTTTCTTTTTATTAAAGCTTTCCACTTTAAAAAACAAGAACCTCTTTAAAAAAACAAAACCCACCCTTTATAAAATAAAGGATGGGAAAAAATTGCTATGAAAAAGAAAAATTACCTCTAGTTAAACTAGAGATAAATCAAATATACTCTTTTTTATCAACTTAAAGCTAAATTGGTAAAATTAGTTAAACAAAAAAATGAAAAAGCCCGCTTTACGCGGGCTTTACTTTTATTTATATTTCTGCTTTTTTAAGAAAACATGTCCTTTACCTTCTCGAAAAATGACTTATCACTACGTTCCGGCTTGGGTGTAAAGTGTTCATCCTCGCGCATAGTTTCAAAAAATTCTTTCTGTTTTTTGTTTAACGTTTTAGGCGTCCATACGTTAACATGCACTAACAAATCACCTTTACCATAACCGTTTATGCTTGGTATTCCTTTTCCGCGTAAGCGTAAAATTTTACCAGATTGTAAACCTGCTTCGATTTTAATGCGCACTTTTCCGGTAACGGTATCTATTTCTTTAGAGTTTCCTAAAATAGCATCTGGAAGACTTACATAAAGGTCATAATGTAAATTATCCCCTTCACGTTGAAGTGAGTCATGTGCTTCTTCTTCTATTGCGACTAATAAATCACCAGAGATTCCATTTCCAGGTGCTTCATTACCTTTTCCGGATACTTTTAGTTGCATACCATCTACAACACCTGCAGGAATGTTTACTGGAATGGTTTCTTCTTTAGCAACCATACCTTGTCCATCTGCATCACTAGGTTTTTTATCTATAGATTGTCCAGCTCCACCACAAGTATTACATGGAGATGCAGTTTGCATACGTCCTAAAATAGTATTGGTTACTCTAGTAACTTGTCCAGAACCACCACATGTACTACACGTTTTATACGTTGTTCCAGGTGCTTGTACTTTACGTCTTACTTTAATTTTCTTTTCTACTCCGTTTGCAATTTCTTCTAAAGTCAATTTTAAACGCACACGTAGATTACTACCTTTAACGCGACGTTGTCCACCACCTCCACCGAAGCCTCCTCCAAAACCAGAGAAACCTCCTCCACCTCCACCAAAAATGTCTCCAAATTGGCTAAAGATATCGTCCATATTCATTCCGCCTCCTCCGAAGCCTCCTCCTCCTCCACCAGCTTCAAATGCTTGGTGTCCGAATTGGTCGTAACGTGCTTTTTTATTCTCGTCGCTTAAAACCTCATAGGCTTCTGCAGCTTCTTTAAAATTAGCTTCAGCATTTTTATCATCCGGATTTTTATCTGGGTGAAATTGAATTGCTTTTTTACGATACGCCTTCTTAATTTCTGCTTGAGAAGCAGATTTGTTTATTCCTAATACTTCGTAATACTCTTTTTTTGCCATACTTGTTTTAGCTTTTTGCTGCTTGCTTTTGGCTTTTAGCTATATGCTTTTATTTAATTTACTGTCCAATTACTACTTTAGGAAAACGTATAACTGTTTCGCCTAGCTTGTAACCTTTTTCTATAACGTCAATTATTTTTCCTTTTAAATCTTCTGAAGGAGCAGGAATCTGTGTTATTGCTTCATGATGATCTGCATTAAAAACATCACCTTTTCTAACGTCTATTTTAGCCAAACCTTTTTGTTCTAATGATTGCAATAATTTATTATAAATCAACAGCACACCTTTACGTAGTTCTTCTGCTTCTTTATCGTCTTCAATATGAAGTAAAGCACGCTCAAAATCATCTAAAACTGGTAACATAGAGACCATGACGTCTTTACTAGCTGTTTGAAACAATTCTACACGCTCTCTAGAGGTACGTTTTTTGTAGTTTTCAAACTCTGCAAAAAGACGTAAAAACTTATCTTTTTCCTGTTGTAGTTCTAAATTTAATTGGTCTTCAAGAGATAATTCTTCTTTAATTTCTTCTTGTTCAGGAGTTGTTTCTGCTTGTGTTTGTGCAGTCGTAACTTCTTCTTCTATAATGGTTTCTTTTTTGTTTTTTTTGCTCATGTTGTACTTAACTTTAACATACTTTAATTGGATGGCAAAAGTACTGCCATTACTATTAATAATGTCAAAATGTCATTACTTTTTTTTAACAATTATTTAAATATTTTCCATGGAAAATATTTTATATTTGTACTATTAACACAAAAACCTAAAATTATATTATGAAAAAAATTATTATAAACCTTTTTGCTATTGCCATCTTAGGCGCATCTGTTGTAGGATGTAAAAGCGATGCTAAAGAAGCTAAAACCACAGATGCTCAAGCTGTTGCAGAAAATATTGAAGCTACAAAATACAAAGCAGACCCTGAAAGTTCTATGATTAAATGGAAAGCTAACAAAATAGTTGGTGGACATGAAGGTACTATTAACGTCTCTAATGGAGTTGTAAAATTTGAAGGCGACAAATTAGTTGGAGGAAGTTTTATGTTTGACATTAATACTTTAAAATGTACAGACATACCTGCAGAACAAAAAGCGAATGCTAAATTAATTGGCCACTTAAAAAGTGCTGACTTTTTTGACGTTGAAAAGCATGCTACTGCTGCTTTTGATATCACTAAAGTTGAAGGAAACAATGTAAGCGGAAACTTAACCTTAAAAGGGATTAAAAAGAACGTCACTTTTCCTGCTAAAATAACCACTAATGCAAATGATGTCGTAATTACTAGCGATACGTTTACTATTGACAGAACGTTATGGAATATCATGTATCATTCTGGAACAGACTCTGACGTTACTGCTGCTTTAGGTGATAAATTGATTAAAGATGACGTAGAAATAAAAATTATAGTTAAAGCGAATAAAGCATAACTATCTTTTTAAATATTGAATAAAAGCCACCTTTATAGGTGGTTTTTTTGTGCTTTATTTAAAGCGATATGTGTTTGTTTTCTTAAAAAAATTAAATGATTTTGTTAACCATTCTCAAAACATTTACAATTCCCTTAACACAAACTAAATTCACTATTGACAAAAAAATAAGTAACTTGTGTGCAACAAACATTACAAGCAGTTATCATGACAAAAAAACACATTACACTATCGCTATTTTCAGTATTCTTTTTAATCACAACCCTTAGTTTTACACAAGACAAAACTGTTCCTGTTTTTGAAAACGGAGAAGCACAACCAGTTCAAGGTTTTACAGACACGAACGATTGGATTAGACACGATCTTTGGGTAGAAACTACTTTCGATACAGACGAAGATGGTAAACCAGATCGTATGCACGTTGCAGTAACACGTCCAAAACAAACAGATACCGAAGGTTTAAAACTACCAGTAGTTTACATTACAAGTCCATATTTTGCAGGAGTTGCGGCAGATCTTCCAGGTGTAATGTGGCAAGTAGAACACGAACTTGGAGACATAGGAATAGAACGTGTACACCCAGAAGTAAAACGTAGAGGACAACGTCCTATTATATCTAACTCGCATCTTAGAAAATGGGTGCCACGTGGTTATATAGTGGTACACTCGTCTTCTCCAGGAACAGGATTAAGTGATGGTGCACCAACTATTGGTGGACCAAACGAAGCTTTAGCACCTAAAGCTGTTATAGACTGGTTATGTGGTCGTGCAAAAGG
>JALZUT010000124.1 GCA_023300575.1 Olleya sp. | reverse complement strand
AAGCAATAGACCCTTTATTAGAAGGCGAACAAGTAGAGAAAACATTATCAATAATAGAATTAATAACCACAGGAGGTACAGCAGGTATTGTTATAATAGCGTTGCTTTTTGTATTGCTAATTATGGCAGTTTATATTTATTTTGAAAGGCTTTTTGCTATAAAAGAAGCTTCAAAAATAGATTCAAATTTCATGAATCAAATTAAAGATTATGTCAGTAATGGTAAGATAGATTCTGCTCAAAATTTATGTGCAACGGTAAATTCGCCAGTATCAAGATTAATAAGTAAAGGTATTTCTAGAATAGGCAAACCATTAGAAGATATTAATACAGCAATAGAAAACGCTGGACGATTAGAAATTTACAGTTTAGAAAAAAACGTAAGTGTTTTAGCAACCATTTCTGGAGCTGCACCAATGATAGGGTTTTTAGGAACAGTTATCGGGATGATATTATCCATATTTGAAATAGCAAACTCTGGAGGTTCTATAGATATTAAAACACTTGCAGATGGTTTGTACACCGCAATGACGACAACGGTTGGAGGTTTAATAGTAGGTATTATAGCATATATATCATACAATCATCTAGTTGTTAAAACAGATAAAGTAGTGTATCAAATGGAAGCAAACTCGTTAGAGTTTTTAGATTTATTAAACGAACCAAGCTAATATGCGATTAAGAGGAAGAAATAAAGTAACACCAGAATTTAACATGTCGTCTATGACAGACATCGTGTTTTTGCTGCTTATCTTTTTTATGATTGCATCTACTTTAGTATCAGCCGAAGCAATAGATTTATTATTGCCAAAGTCAACAAGTAAGACCACACAAACTAAAAATGTATCGGTAAGTGTTGATAAAAACGTGAACTATTATGTAGACCTTAAAAAGGTTTCCAAAGAGCAACTAGAATTAGAAGTGTTAGCAAAAGTTGGTAATGTAGAGTCACCAACCATAACAATTCGATCTGACCAAAGTGTAGAAATGCAACATGTAGTTTTTATCATGGATATTGCAAATAGAAATAAGATAAAGTCAACATTGGCAGTAAAAACACAATAAGATGAGTAAAAAATCCTTGTATTGGATATTTTTTGGAGTTATACTATCGTCGATTGTGCTTGTTTCTTTTTTTAACGGAAATAGTTCACATATTGAATTGGATAGTAGTATTGATTTACTTAGTCCAAATAAAACAGAAATTAAATCAACTTCTTTTAAAGTTGAAATAAATAAAAAAGGAGATTATTTAATTCAAAATATACTTGTTGAAAAGGATAGTATAGAAAAAGAAATCATTAGATATTCGAAACTAGAAAATTATGAAACTATGCTGATTAAGTCACATAAAAGTATAGAAATGCACCATGTAGTTTTTATCATGGATATAGCAAATAGAAACAAAATTAAATCTATGTTAGCTATAAAATCAGAGTAAGATGAGATATTTAACAACCAAACACGAACAGAACTCGGCAAAAATAACAGCATTAATCATGTTGATTATAATTTTGTTATTGTTTGTAGTTGGACAAAACTATAAGGATCCACCAGAAGAATATGGTGTTGCAATTAATTTTGGTGGTTCTTCAGGAGGAGGCGGAAGTGCACAACCAACAAAAACTTCAGTTTCAGAGCCACAACCAGAGCAAACAAAACCACAAGAACAACCTCAAGAACAGCAAGAAGCTGCATCAAGTACTGCAAAAGAAAATGTCTTAACACAAGAACAAGAAGAAGCTGTTTTAATAAAGAAACAAAAAGAAATAGCTAAAAAAGAAAAAGCAGCAGCAGCGAAAGCTAAAGCAGATAAAATAACTAAAGAAAAAGCAGCTAAAGCTGCAGCAGAAGCAGCAGAAAAAAAGCGACAAGAAGACATTAAAAAAGCTAATGATGCTTTAATTAACGGGATTAGTAATAGTGAAAACCCTTCAGATTCTAATACAGATGGCTCAAGCAATGGTCAAAATACAGGGTCAGGATCAGGTAACTCTTATGGGCCAAGTAAGTTTGGTGATGGTTCTGGTAATGGTAATGGAGATGGAGTTGGTTATGGCTTAAATGGTAGAGGTAAACCCTCTTTTAAAACAACAGTACAGGATTGTAATGAGTCTGGAATAGTCGTTATTAGAATTGAAGTTGATAGATCTGGTAAAGTTGTTAAGGCAGAACGTACAAAAGGAACAAGAAACACTGCTTCATGTTTATTAGAGCCTGCAATAAAAATTGCTAAATCTCATAAATGGAAGGCAGATAGTAATGCACCAGAACGCCAAATTGGCTTTGTTAGTATAAATTTTAAATTAGGACAATAGTCACTATGACTTATTTAGAGACTGTAAATTGGATGTTTTCTCAACTTCCAATGTATCAAAGACAAGGCAAAACTGCCTTTAAAAAAAACTTGTCAAATACTTTAACTTTAGTCAAACACCTTAAAAACCCACAACATAAATTTAAATCTGTTCATGTAGCAGGAACTAACGGTAAAGGCTCATCCAGTCATATGCTAGCTTCTATTTTGCAAGAAGCAGGCTATAAGGTAGGTTTGTATACATCACCACATTTAAAAGATTTTAGAGAACGCATTAAAATAAACGGACAAGAAGTAAGCAAACAATTTGTTATTGATATCATAAAATGTAATAAAGCTTTTTTTGAAGCTAATTCGTTTTCTTTTTTTGAGATGACTGTTGGTATGGCTTTTAACTATTTTGCCAACCAAAAGGTGGATATTGCTATTATAGAAGTAGGTTTAGGTGGACGATTAGATTCTACAAACATTATTACGCCAGAAGTTTCATTAATTACAAATATTGGCTATGATCACATTCAGTTTTTAGGTAATACATTAGAGTTGATTGCTTCAGAAAAAGCAGGTATTATAAAACATAAGGTTCCTGTTGTTATAAGTGAAACTCAAAAAGAAACTAAACAAGTCTTTCTAGCTAAAGCTGAAATTAATAAGAGCCACATTACATTTGCAGATCAATTAGAAAGTGAAGCTTTTAAAACCGATTTAAAAGGAAACTACCAAACTAAAAATATAAAAGGAGTTTTACAAACAATAAAAATACTTCAGCAAAAAGGGTATAATATTTCAAAATCAAATATTAAAAAAGGATTACTAAGTACAATAAAAAATACGGGCTTAAAAGGACGTTGGCAAATTTTACAAGAACAGCCTAAGGTTATTTGCGACACAGCACATAATAAGGAAGGTTTATCTTTAGTAATGTCTCAACTTTTAAATGAAACATTTAAAAATTTACATGTCGTTTTTGGAGTAGTAAATGACAAAGATTTAGATTCAATATTACCATTACTACCAAAAAAAGCAACCTATTATTTCTGTAAACCTGATGTGCCAAGAGGATTAGAGGTAAATCAATTACAAGATATATTTACTGATGCTGGATTTAAAGGCGAGTCTTATAATTCTGTAAATGAAGCCTATAACGATGCCTTAAAAGCATCAAACAAAGAAGATCTTATTTATATAGGAGGAAGTACTTTTGTAGTTGCCGAAATTATTTAAAAATTTCTTTAAAAAAGCTTTTGCATATTCAAAAACTACTCTATATTTGCAGTCCTTAATAATAAGGGCGACTAGCTCAGTTGGTTCAGAGCACTTGGTTTACACCCAAGGGGTCAGGGGTTCGAATCCCTTGTCGCCCACAAAGCTTCCAGAAATGGAAGCTTTTTTTGTTTTATGGTATATTTTACTTACATTCTATATTCAGAATCTATAAATCGTTACTATGTTGGAGCAACACAAGATGTTTCAAAGCGATTATAAAATCATTTATAGAATCATCAAGGATTTACATCAAGAGCTAAAGACTGGGAAGTTAAATATTGAGAACGCTACCAGACAAAATCAGAAGCTTATGCAAGAGAACGACAGATTAAAAAGTGGAAAAGCAGAAAAATGATTAAAAAATTAATAGAGACTAGATAAGTTTATTCAGAGCATCCCGATTTAAATCGGGAGGGGTCAGGGGTTCGAATCCCTTGTCGCCCACAAAGCTTCCAGAAGTGGAGGCTTTTTTTTGTTTTATGGTATATTTCACTTAGTTCGTTTTAATTATTTAATAATCAGAACAGTATATCCATTATTAATTGATTTTTTTATTTTGTTAAATAGTTTATTAGACTTGTAGAGTTAAAATAAATTCATATATTTGGTTTACCAGATTGGTAAACCAATTAGTAGGCTTTTTTGGTAACATTTTTGATATTATATAATTATAATCAATAATTCAACATTTATAAATGAACATTAAATTTATACTAGCAGTTTTATTTCTAACTATTTTCAGTTCAATTAAAGCACAAGATCTTTCTGTTTCTAATATTTCAGAATATAAAGAAGCCATCAAATCTATTAATTCCGGAGGAACTATCATTTTAAAAAATGGAGTTTGGAAAGATGCTAAGCTCGAGGCCTACGGTAACGGAACGAAAGAAAGTCCAATTATTGTAAAAGCAGAAACACCTGGGCAAGTTGTGTTGTCCGGAGATTCTAGCTTAAAAATTTATGGAACTCATGTAATTGTTAGTGGTCTTTGGTTTAAAGATGGAAGCACAACATCTAAGTATGTGGTTCAGTTTAAAAAAAATAATGAAACCTTTGCTAATAATTGCCGATTTACAAATTCTACAATTTCAAATTTTGATATTAAAGATAAGGATGGTGACTTAAAAAATCATTGGGTTGATTTATGGGGAAAAAACAACCGTGTAGATCATAATAATTTTACAGGTAAAACGTCTGCAGGTACAACTTTAGTTGTTTGGCTTAAAGGTGATCAGCATGTTGAGAATAATCATAAAATTGACTATAATTTTTTTGGGCCTCGTCCAGATTTAGGTGAAAATGGAGGTGAAACTATAAGAATTGGTACTAGTGCAAACTCAATGAAATCCTCTAAAACCCTAGTAGAGAACAATACGTTTAAAAACTGTGATGGAGAGATTGAAATTGTATCTAATAAGTCTGGTGATAATGTTTTTAGGAATAACCTTTTCATAGAAAGCAAAGGAACCTTAACATTAAGGCATGGTAATAATGCTTTAGTAGAAAACAATGTGTTTTTAGGTAATAATGTATCCAATACAGGTGGAATTAGAATTATAAACGAAGGACATATAGTTAGAAACAATCTTTTAGTAGGTTTAAAAGGAAATGGGTACAGAGGACCAATAGTTATAATGAATGGTGTGCCTAATTCGCCATTAAATAGATACCATCGAGTAAAGAATGTAGAAGTAGTCAATAACACAATTATTAATTGTGGTCCAATTACATTTGGAGCAGGAAAAGATAACGAGAAAAGCTTAGCGCCTATTAATTCTGTTTTTGCTAATAATATTATTACTAATACAGATGGTAGTATAGTTTTTCAAGCAGAAGATGATATAAGTGGTGTACGTTTTTTAGGTAATATTGTTGACAGTCAAGCTTCGGTTGATGCTTCATTATTTACTAAAACAACCATAGATTGGAAAACTCTAAAAGCATTACCAATGCCTTCAGAAAACAACCCGGCTTTAAAAGCAGTAACCAAAACGTCTAAAGCTTCTGCTAAAGATATAGTAGATACAGATTGGACAACTTATGTAGCTGGTGCTTTTAATTTAGAAAACACTAAATACCCAAGAGCATTAAAAGTAAAAACTGGACCAGGTTGGACACCTGTAATAGATGCTCTTGTTGCAGATGCTTCATCTTTAGAGATTTTATTAGATCCAGGAGCAGGTAAATTAAGAAAAACAATAAGTAAAGTACAAGATGGAAGTGTTATAAAATTAAAGTCAGGAACTTATTATATAGACAAACAGACTAAGGTTAATAAGTCGATTACAATACAAGGTGATATTAATGGTGAAACTATAATTATGGCTAGTGAAACTTTAGAAAAACCAATAAATTATTTATTTAGAGTAAGTCCTGGAGCAACCTTAAATTTAAACAATGTTACTGTTGATGGTTCTAATAGAAATCCATTAAAATACGCAATTGTGTCACCAGATAAAATGGAGTCTGAACTTTATAATTTATCAGTAAAAAATTGTGTTTTTAGAAACTTTACAAATAAAAGAGGAGGTGCAATCTTTAAAGCTTACATAGGTACAAGAGCTGATGCTATTATATTTGAAAACTCTCGTTTTGAAGATAGTTATAGAGGTTTAAATTTGTCTTATGAAGAAGACTTAGGTAAGTTTAATGCCAATAGTCTAACTATTATAAATTCTGTTTTTTTGCACATAGACCAGTTTGCAATTAATTACACTAGACCAATTGGTGATCCAAATATTAAAGGCGGAGAGTTAACTATAACTAATTGTGTGTTTGATAAAGTAGCCAACACAGAAAAAGGAAAAATAATTAAAACCAAAGGAATACATAAAGTAAGTATTACTAACTCTGTTTTTCAAAATAGTTACTTAGTTAAAAACCCAGTTGATTTATCAGGTAGTTCAAACAGTATTTCTAATTGTTTGATCCATGATAGCGGATATGTTAAAGTAACTAAAAGCGCATCAGAGAAAGATATGATATATAAAAACCCTAAATGGGAGGATAAAAAAGCGTTTATACCTAGTGCAAAATCACCACTATTAAAATCAAATAATGGTGTTGATAATATTGGTTTAATGCAATAGTGTTTAAGTAGAAATGACAATAAATCAGCTTTATTTTGTTGTTTAACAATTAAAACGGTTAAAATATTGCGAATTTATAACTTATTAAATTTTGAAATGTAAATTATATCGTTATATTTGGTAAACCAATTTGGTTAACCAGTTTAGTGATTATAATTTCAATACAAAACATTAATTTAAATATTAAAAAAAAATCATGAAAAAAACTTTACTTTTAATAGCAATCCTTTTTGCAAGTTTTGCTTATTCACAAACAACTATTACTTTAGGAGCAGGTACTTCAGGTTCTGCAACTAGAGGGCCTTTTCAACGTTCAAGTATCACTTCTAGCTCTGTGTTTTCTCGTGCTGTTATGCACTATTCTGCAACAGAATTAGCGCCTTTATCAACATCTGCAACAATATCTCAGGTAAGCTTTGAGTTAGGATCGTCAAATGTTATTACAGCTACGTCAGGTGATGCTACTATGGTGGTTTATATGAGAAATTCTAGTGCAACAGATGTAGTTCCAAATTCAAGTGATTGGGCTACTGTGCTAGCTGGAGCAACTATGGTTGGGAGTTATACATTTAACTTAGCAAATAATTTCCCTGGATCAACAGGTTATATGGATTTTGCCTTATCATCAGTTTTTAGTTATACAGGTGGTGCTTTAGAAATTTTTGTAGATTGGGATTGTTCTAATTTAGTACCTGCAGATCCATCAGTGCCAAATCAATTATTTTCTGGTAATGGTTCTTTAAACTGGCGTTGGGATAATACAACTCATCAATCACTTAATGTTCAAGCAGGATCATCGGGTGCTCCTAGTTCATTAAATAATAGTAAAGCTGAACGTGCAAATACACAGATAGTTTATACTGTAGGAGCTGGTGGACCTACACCACCAGCATTAGGTCAAATTATTGGAGAATTTCCTACGATGGATGGAGGAATGGAAAATCAAGTTGCAGATAATACATTGAGTTCTGCAGGAAGTAGTCAGGGTGCTTCTATGACTCCACAAACACAATGGACGGTGTCTTCAACAGGTAACTCGGCTGTTAGAGATATGACAGATGATGCATCATTAGCAAGAACTGGTGCTTTTTCAGCAGCATTTCAAATTAATACAACTGCAAGTAATTTAAGATTGCAAAGTCCTTCAACATTGGTTCCAGATGCATTACAAACAAATACAGAGTATACAATACAGTTTTTGTATAAAGCAAGTGTAGATGTAGGAAATGATTTAGATCCAGGTATCTACTTAAATAATTCAAGTGGAAGTAATACAACAAACAAAACTGATGTTCCTGCTTTTGTAGCTGATACTTGGATTAAAGCCTATGGAACGGTTACAACTGGTACTGATTTTAACGCATCACATTGGGCTGTAGCTAGAATGAGTGGTAGTAATCAAACAGAGGTTAGAGTAGACGATTTTGTAGTGTATTCTGGAACTTTTGATGATGTAGCACCTAGTGCTCCAACTTCAGGGACTTTTGCTTTAGAATCTACGGGTACTATTGGTTGGACTGCACCAGCTAGTGGCGTTGATGGTGGTGGTTATGTTGTAGTTAAATACGCAACAGCTCCAAATGCAGATAACGATCCAAACCAAAACGGTATTTATAATGTAGGTAACACTACAACTAATGGTACAGGAGGTTTAACAGGTACGGTTGTTTATATTGGTACAGATACAAGTTTTACAGATAGCTCTGCAGTAGGTAGTTTTTATAAAGTATATGCAGTTGATAAAGCATTTAATTATTCAGATGAATTATTAGTGTCTGATGCAGCTTTAGGAGTAAATGAGAATACGGTTTTAGAATTTAAAGTATACCCTAATCCTGTTAATGATGTTTTAACTATTCAATCAGGGAATGAAGCTAAAATTGCTTCTGTTGAAGTATTTGATGTTTTAGGAAAACAAATTATTAAAACACAATTACAAAACAATACTTTAAATGTTTCTGAATTATCAAAAGGAATATACTTACTTAAAATAATTTCTGAAAACGGAAATCAAATAACTAAGAAGATAGTTGTTGAATAATTAACTATTTAAATATTAAAATAAAAAGTCTTTTAGTTTTTAAAAGGCTTTTTGTTTTATTTATATATTGCTAAATAACCCCTTAAATAAATATTTTATGAAAAAATTGATAATATTTTCAATAGCGCTGCTATTTATAGCTTGTAGTAATCAAACATCTAATAGTGGTGCTAAAGTAACTAATATAGATGAGTTAAATCAAGCTATTAAAGATGCAGAAGCTGGAGATGATATTGTCTTGGCAAACGGTGTTTATAAAGACGTGCAAATAAAATTTAGAGGTAAAGGGGCAAAAGACAATCCAATAACGCTTAAAGCAGAAACAGCAGGAAAAGTAACTATAGAAGGGCAATCGTATTTAAAATTTGGAGGCCAATTTCTAGTTGTAGAAGGTTTGCATTTTAAAAACGGATTTTCACCATCTAATGCAGTAATTGATTTTAAAATAGGTCATAAAGACGCACCAGACGAAATATCAAATAATTGTAAAGTAACCAATTGTGTTATCGAAGATTTTAACAAACCAAAAAGAGACAACAGTGACTTATGGATTCAGTTTTGGGGAAGACACAACGAGTTAAGTAACAGTTATATTGCTGGTAAAACAAACAGAGGGCCAACAGTAAGAGTCAGTATTTCTGGTATAGAAAGTATTAATAATTACCACCAAATCGTTAACAATCATTTTGGACCAAGACCAGTAAAAGGAGGTCCAAGTGGAGAAACGATTCAGTTAGGTGATAGTTATACCTCAATGTCACCAAGTCATACTATGGTAGCCAATAACTTATTTGAAGAGTGTAATGGTGAAGTAGAAGTCATTTCAAGTAAAACAAATTTCAACGTATTTAAAAACAACGTGTTTTATAAAAGTGAAGGTTCTTTAGTAACACGTCATGGTAACTATGTAACTGTAGATGGTAATTACTTTATTGGTGATGGAGTTAACGAAAACTATGGTGGAATTAGAATTATCAACACAGGACATTGGGTCGTCAATAACTACTTTTATGGTCTAAAAGGAAAGAGTTTTAGAAGTCCATTAGCTGTAATGAACGGTATTCCAAAATCACCATTAAATCGTTACAACCAAGTAACAGATGTTGTGGTAGCTTATAACACGTATGTAAATTGTAGCTCACCTTGGCAATTTGGAGTTGGTACAAACATAGCGCAAGCAGATGTGTTACCTAAGTCCGAAATCCGATCGGCTAGAGCAATTAGAACTACAGTTGCTAATAATATTATATATAATGAAAAAGGACTAGAAAGCATTGTTGTTGAAAATGATAAAGCAGATGGTGTAACATTCAAAAATAACATCATAAATAATCAAGGTGTAAAGTTTAATAATTTTAATGATGGTATTACTGAAACGTCTTTACAGCTTAAAAAAATATCAGATAATATAATGCTTCCAACAGGGATTCCAAGCGATTTTGAAGCTTTCAATGGTTTCGATTTTAATACTATTGAATCAGATTTATTCGGAAATTCAAGAAAGGATAGTAAAAGTATTGGAGCAGTAATTGGAGCAGATGTTGCCAATCCTAATATATTAGATAAATCTAAATATGGAACCTCTTGGTATTCTAACGTAATAGAAGCTAAAGATCCAGTAATACATACTGTAACTAAAACAGAAGAATTACAAGCTAAAATCAATGAAGCTGTTAATGGCGATGTTATTGCTTTGGCTGAAGGTGTGTATAACGTAAAGAAGTCTTTAGTAATCAACAAAACGTTGACCATTCAATCTCAAGGTAAAGCGCAGTTAGTGTTTTTAGGTGAAGCCAGCACACCATTGTTTTCTTTACAGTCTTATGGTAAACTAACAGTCAATAATGTAAGCTTAAAAGGAAATAATTCAAACTACGCGTTTGCTAGTTTAAAAGCAAACATGTCTAACCATTTTGGGTTAACAGTTGCTAATACAGAAATCAGTGATTTTAATTATGTATTAAAAGCTTATAAAGAATCATTTTCTGAGCGTATTACTTTTGAAAATACCTCTATTTCTAATTGCGAAAATGGTATTGAATTATCTGAAGAAACAAACGATAAAGGAGATTATAACACAGAATATTTAACCATAAATAACTGTAACTTCAATAACGTTAAAGCTAATGTTATTGATTATTACAGAGGTGGCTATGACGAATCTACAATTGGAGGAAACCTCTTGGTTACAAATAGTACGTTTACTAATTGTGGAGCAAAAGAGCAAAACAAAAGATTATTAAACCACAATGGTATTGTAAACGTAAATATTACTAAAAACACATTTAAAAATAATCCAGTACAATTTGTATCTATTCTTTGGGGTGCAAAAAACAATGTAGAATCAGATAATATCCTTACTAACTCAGGAAAATTAATAACAGAAGAAAACTTGAAGCTGAAGTTGTTCTATTAACTTCATTAATGTATAAGTTAATAATAATTTTATAAATCATAGTAAAAACGTTTGAAATGAAAAGATCGCTAGTTATTATAATTTCAATTTTTACATTTTTTTCATGTAAAAATAATTCTAAAATAACTTCAGATACAACTACTGAAGTAGAAACTAAAAAAACTATCAAATACCCAAATGATGTCATTCCGTTTATGAATAAATGGAAAATCCTTTTAGGTGATGGAACTCACGTTGAAGATTTAGTAAATTATCAAAAAAATGATTTTTTCTATGTTGAAAATGAAAAAGGAATAGATTGGGTAGTCTACAAAACACCAAATTCTGGTATTACTTCTCGCACATCAAGTAATACAAGAACCGAGTTAGGTGAAAAAGCACATTGGATACCAGAAACGGGTGGTAAACTAACCGGGACATTAAAAGTACAGCATGTGTCCACTACAGGTGATGCTACTAAAGCTTCTTCCTATTCAGTTGTAATTGGACAAATACATAGTCACGAAGGTCACGAAAACGAACCTTTAAAGATCTACTACAAAAAATTTCCTGGTCAGGCAACAGGATCAGTATTTTGGAATTACGAAATCAATACAAAAGGCGATAATATTGGAAGATTTGATTACTCTACTGCAGTTTGGGGACATGATTTTTCTGTTGTAGGTTTAAGTCCAACAACATATCCAAAAGAACCAGAAAATGGTATTGCTTTAGGTGAGGAGTTTAGTTACGAAGTAAATATTTATAAAGGCATTATGTATCTTACGTTTACAAGTGAAGGTCATGAAACTATAAAATTCACAAAGAGTTTGATAAAATCAGAATTTGCTACAAAATCAGATATTCCAGAACAAGTGATAAAAGTATATGCAAATAGAGAAAAAGGTGGAGGAGTTGAACGCGAAATTGCTTATGCTGGCGAAATAAATTACTTTAAACAAGGCGCTTACAACCAAGCTAACGCAAAATCTACTAAGTCAGAAGTTTATGGTGGAGACATAGTCAAACAATATAAAAACGGAAGCTATGCAGAAGTTTGGTTTAAAGAAGCGACCGTAGGTAAAAGCACTGAGCCAAAATAGACTAGTAATACTTAATTATATACCATTAGTAGCTAAATGTTAGGTTGAGTGCAGTCTAAATATCTTTTAGTAATTGTTAAACCAATTAAAAATTAAACTATTGAAAAAAGTAATCTTCATAATAGGAGTTTCAGGAAGTGGAAAAAGCACTATCGGAAAACTATTAGCCGAAGATTTAAATATTCCTTTTTTTGATGGTGACGACTTTCATCCAGAAAGTAGCATACAAAAAATGTCTAACGGGCATCCTTTAAACGATCATGATAGGCATGGTTGGTTAAAGACTTTAAATGATTTAGCTAAACAACAACTCTCTAAAAATAGTTGTGTAATTGCTTGTTCTGCGTTAAAACAGAAGTATCGTGACACCCTAATTTTAGATATTCTAAGTCAAGCAAAATGGGTGTATTTATCTGGTTCTTTTAATCAGATTTCTGAAAGATTGAATTGTAGAGATAGTCATTTTATGCCCTCAGATTTATTACAATCTCAATTCGATATTTTAGAAGAACCTAAAAATGCTATTACAATAGAAATTAGTCTTGAGCCTAAAGAAATAATAAATAGAGTGAAAAATCAATTAGAAGATAAATCAGAATTTGGATTATTTGGACTAGGTGTTATGGGAAAAAGTCTATGTCGAAACTTAGCCAATAACGGATTTAAAATTTCAATGTACAATAGACATATAGATAACGTTGAGGTAGAGGTTGCTAAAAGTTTTAAAATGAAATTTTCAGAGTTATCTAAAGCAGAAGTTTTTGATGATATTTCAGATTTTGTAAATTCTTTACAGCAACCAAGACGCATTATGCTAATGGTAAATGCTGGTAAAACTATAGATTATGTTATCGAGGATTTACTACCACATTTATCTGCCAATGACATTTTAATAGATGGCGGAAATTCTAACTATAAAAAAACCAAAGCACGTAACGCTTATTTAAAAACTAAACATATTTACTTTATTGGAGCAGGAGTTTCTGGTGGAGAAGAAGGTGCTTTAAAAGGACCATCTATAATGCCAAGTGGAGATAGAGAGGCTTATGATAAAGTGCAAACGTATTTAGAAACCATTTCGGCTAAAGACCAAAATAACTTGCCATGTTGCACTTATGTTGGTCCTGAAGGCAGTGGTCACTTTATAAAAATGGTACATAATGGTATTGAGTATGTAGAAATGCAGCTATTGGCAGAAGTGTCTCGAGTTTTAGAGGCTTTAGGTCAAAATCCAGATAAAATAGCTAACACTTTAGACAGCTGGAAAGATTCAGCAAATAGCTATTTACTAGATATTACAACACGTATTTTTAGAACAAAAGAAGACCAGGATTGGCTTGTAAATAAAATATTAGATAAAGCAGGTAATAAAGGCACAGGCAATTGGACTACGATTGCTTCTGCACAATTAGGTGTACCAAGTACTTTAATAGCTTCAGCTTTATTTTCTAGATATACTTCGTTTTATAAAGACGAACGCATTCAGCTAAATAAAAAATTTAAAAAAGTAACTACTTCAAAATTAAATATCAATACAAATGAGGTTTTAGAAGCCTACCAATTTGCAAGAATAATAAATCATTATCAAGGTTTTAAACTAATAGCTGAAGCCTCAAATAAATTTTCATGGCATTTAAACCTCAGTGAAATAGCTAGGATTTGGACAAGTGGATGCATTATCAAATCGTCATTAATGCAAGATTTGGTAGAAGTATTTAAAAACACCACAAATATTTTAACTAATCCTGAAATAATAAAACACGTTAACCAATATAAACCATCAGCAAAAAAAGTGGTGTCACAATGTGTGTTAAACGACATGGTAACACCAGCTTTAAGTGAAGCTATTCAGTTTTTAAACGGAATAACAACTAAGTATGCTTCTGCAAATGTGATACAGGCACAACGCGATTATTTTGGTGCACACACCTATCAAAGATTAGATGATCCTTCAGGAAAGAGTCATCATGCTAATTGGATCTAGAATTTATTAAGGTGAGATAAAAAACAAAAAAAAGGGGTGCCTCGAACGCAGTCAAGAGGTCTTTTTAAAAGTTATAACTAGAAATACAAACTGAGTTTGACTTGACAAAATAAAAACTAACCAACACAATAATATTATTATGGAAGCAACTAAGCCTAATACCTCATTTCTTAAAAAAATTATTGCTATAATATTAGGGTTTGGTCCAGGTATTTTTGCTATTGGTTATACTATTGGAACAGGTAGTGTAACGTCTATGATTAAAGCAGGAAGTGCTTATGGTATGCAATTAACTTGGGTGCTTTTGTTAAGCTGTATATTTTCTGGAGTACTTATGTTTGTTTATGGAAACTACACTTTAATTACTGGAGAAACTGCACTTTTTAGTTTTAAAAAATATCTAAAAGGTGGTAAAATACTTGCTATTATAATTGTTATTGGAATTTCTTTTGGACAATGGGGTTCGCTTATGGGGATTTTGACAATTTCTTCAAATATGCTGTATGAGATTTTTGTATTGAATTTTGAAGGACTTAGAGATTATAAATACCAAACAGTTTTAGTTATTGCTGTTTTAATTGTTGGTATTTTTTATGCCTTAATGCTAGTTGGTAAATATACATTTTTTGAAAAAATACTAGTCATATTTGTTACTTTTATGGGACTGTCTTTTTTTGTTTCTTTATTTTTTGTACACCCATTAGCTTCCGAAGTTATAAATGGATTGATTCCATATATTCCAGAATCTCAAGACCCAACAGTATCAGGAAAAATGATGGTAGCAGCATTTGTGGGAACTACCATGGCAGCAGCTACATTTTTATCTAGACCTTTGTTTGTAAAAGGAAAAGAATGGGGTTTAAAAGATGTAAAAAGACAGCGAAAAGATGCAATTACAGCAGCAGTATTGGTGTTTATTATTAGTGGTTCTATTATGGCGGTCGCTGCAGGCGCTTTATTTCATCAAGGAACACCAGTAGACAATGTTTTAGATATGGCAAAACCATTAGAGCCAATTGCAGGTAATTTTGCAGTAAGTGTCTTTCTTTTTGGAACACTAAGCGCAGGTTTGTCTTCTATTTTTCCTTGTTTATTGATTGCGCCTCTTTTAGTGGCCGATTACCAATCAGGTAAATTAGATACGGGTTCTAAGCAGTTTAGAGTAATTACCGCTATTGCTTGTTTAGTGGCTTTAATCGGGCCAGCTTTCTTTGGTGGTAAACCTATTTTGGTTCAGATTCTATCTCAAGTGTTTAATGTGTTTATTTTACCTTTAGTGGTATTATGCATAATTCTTTTGGTTAATAATAAAAAAGTAATGAAAGAGTATAAAACAGGTATTATGGTAAATATTGGGTTATATGCTGCGTTATTTTTCTCTTGCCTAGTATCTTATGCAGGAGCTATGGGAGTTATCGAAAAATACTTTTAATAGTTAATAGAGATAAAAAATATAATTTAAAACATAAATGATGAACAAAAAAGATATTAAAACAACAGTAAGACTATTGATTTTAAGTGTTTTTCTAATGTTTAATAGTTGTAAACAAACAAACAAAGCAGAAGCTGATATAACTGAAGAACAAAAAACCAACTATGCAAGTGATGTTATTCCGTTTTTTGATGATTTTAAATTGATTTTAGGAGATGGTTCTAATGCAGGAATAGCAACTAATTTTGAAAACAAAGATTTCTTTTACACCCAAAATGATGACCAAGGAGATTGGGTTGTTTTTAAAGCGCCAAATGCTGGTAATACCCATGGGACTTCAAATAATACCAGAACAGAATTAGGGCAAACAAAAAAATGGTATCCAAAAACTGCTAATGATAAAATGACAGCGACACTTAAAGTTGTAAATGTGTCTGCTACAGGTGATGCACGTGTGGCTGCTTCTTATTCTGTAGTCATCGGTCAAATACATAGTGCAGATGGACATGAAAATGAACCTCTAAAAATATTTTATAAAAAGTTTCCTGGTCATACAAAAGGATCCGTTTTTTGGCATTATGAAATAAATACAAATGGTGATGATAATTCTGGAAGATGGGATTTTTCTACAGCAGTTTGGGGTCACGACTTTTCTGTAGTAGGTGATTCTGTAAACACATATCCTGAAGAACCTAAAGATGGTATAGCATTAGGAGAAGCGTTTAGTTATGAAATTGAAGTAAAGGATGGTATCATGAATTTAAAATTTACTAGTAAAGGTCATTTAACTAAAACATTTTCAAAAAATTTAATCAAATCAGAATATACAACTACTGCAGATATGCCAAAACAAACACAAAAATTATTTGTGCCAATTGGTCAAGATGGTGCAGAACGCCAAAATGCGTATGCTGGTGAAGGTTGCTTTTTTAAACTAGGAGCTTATAACCAAACAAATGGTAAATCACCCGAAATAAATAAAAACTGGTGTTCTGGTGCAGAAACGCATGGAGGCAATATTAAAAAACAATATGCAGATGGAAATTATGCTGAAGTGTGGTTTAAAGAAGCAAGTATCTCAATAAGTGATAATGCGGTATCTAATGAAGGGTATTTTAATAAAAACGATAAAGTAAAATAAAATAGAAAGACTATGACAGATAATAAATTAGCTGGCAAAAACATATTGATCACTGCAGGAGCACAAGGTATTGGTGAAGCCATTACAAGGCATTTTATTGATAGTGGTGCTAATGTTGCCATTCACTATTTTTCTAGTGCAGATACAGCAAATACATTAGTAGAATATGCAACTAGCAAAGGGCAGAAAGCAGTTGCCATAAGTGGTGACTTAACTAAAGAAGACCACGCAAATGCACTGGTAGAGAAAACGGTAGAAGCTTTAGGGGGTTTAGATATTTTAATTAATAATGCAGGCTCACTTGTAGCACGAAAATTACTCAATGAACTCGATGCCGAATTCTGGCATAAAGTAATGAATATTAACATGACGTCTTTGCAATTTGTAACACGAGCTGCAGCACCTTATTTAGCTAAAAACGAAAACAGTAGTATTGTTAATTTAGCATCACTTGCAGGACGTAAAGGAGGTCATCCAGGATCTTTAGTTTACGCAACAAGTAAAGGTGCAATCTTAACTTATACACGTGCACTTTCAACAGAACTTGGCCCTAAAGGTATTCGTGTTAATGCGGTTGCGCCAGGTTTAATATTAGGCACATCATTCCATAATACACATACAACAAAAGAGTCTGCAAATAACACAATTGCAGGTATACCAATACAACGTGCAGGAAACTCAGACGATGTAGCCAGAGCAGTTTTATATCTTGCATCAGAATTTGATGGTTTTATTACAGGTGCTACATTAGATATTAATGGTGGTGTTTATAATATGTAATACTTAAATTATATTTTCAAAATTAAATGATTATTGTATATTTGGTCAACCAGATTGGTCAACCAATTTATTGCAATTAATAATAAGTTTATTTCAAAAAAAATAATGAATTCATATACAAGCTTTATCCTAAAATGTACAACAGCAGTTTTTGTTTTTATGATTTTTTCATGTAAAGAGGAAAGCAAATCTATTTCGGATAATAATTCTGAAACAACAGCTCAAGAACAAGCACATCCAAAGTTAATTTTAACTGCTCAAGGTGTTAAAGATATTAGAGCGCAATTGGGAAGTATTCCAATTTTTGATAACTCTTTAGAAAAAATTAAAGCAGAAATAGATGCCGAAATAGAAGCCGGAATAGAAGTGCCTATCCCAAAAGATTATTCTGGTGGTTACACACATTCTAGACACAAACGCAATTGGTTTGCAATGCAAAAAGCGGGAGTCTTATATCAAATTCTAGATGACGAAAAATATGCGAAGTATGTAAAAAATATGTTAATGGAATATGAAGCGATGTATAAAACATTACCACTACATCCAAAAACACGTTCTTATGCTAGAGGTAAAATATTTTGGCAATGCTTAAACGATTCTAACTGGCTAGTTTATGTAAGTCAGGCTTACGATTGTATTTATAATTATTTAACAGAAGAAGAACGTAATAAATTAGAAACTAATTTATTCAGACCATTTGCAGATCACATTTCTGTAGACAGTCCACAATTTTACCAACGCGTCCACAATCATAGTACTTGGGGTAATGCAGCTGTAGGTATGATTGGTTTGGTAATGAATGATGAAGTCTTAATCAATCGTGCATTATATGGTATTAAAGATTTAAAATTAGATGCTAATAAAAAAGATGATGATGGGGGATTTTTAAACAAAGACGGTAAAGCAGGTTTTTTAGCTAATATAGAAGAACCGTTTTCGCCAGATGGCTATTATAATGAAGGACCATATTACCAACGTTACGCAATGTATCCTTTTTTAGTTTTTGCAGAAGGTTTATATAATGTAAAACCAGAACTTAAAATTTTTGAATACAAAGAAGGTGTACTTCTAAAATCTATAAATGCATTATTAAATTTATCTGATGCAGATGGTGATTTTTTTCCGCTTAACGATGGTCAAAAAGGTATGTCATATTATAATGGTGCATTAGTTACTGCTGTAGATGTTTCTTATCATTATGGAAATCAAGATCCTGGTTTGTTAAGTATTGCACAACAACAAGATCAAGTATTGTTAGACGATTCTGGTTTAGCTGTTGCGCTTGGTATTAAAGAAGGAAAAACAAAACCATTTGATAAGAAATCTATTAATTTAAGCGATGGGCCAAATGGAACACAAGGAGGTGTTGGTATTTTGCGAAATAAAAATTTAGAACTAGTTTTTAAATACGCAGCGCAAGGATCTAGTCATGGACATTATGATAAGTTATCCTATTCGTTATATGAAAACGGAGAAGAAGTTATT
Source organism: Olleya sp. (assembly GCA_023300575.1). Taxonomy (GTDB): domain Bacteria; phylum Bacteroidota; class Bacteroidia; order Flavobacteriales; family Flavobacteriaceae; genus Olleya. The sequence continues at coordinate 3,496 of JALZUT010000124.1, read as the reverse complement.
CAAGATTATGGTTTAGCACGTTTTGTAAATATTGAACAAAAAGGAGGCGGAAATTATTTGAAAGAAAATAAAACTTGGGCAAAGCAAACTATTGCTCATAATACGGTAACCCAAAATGAAACGTCTCATTTTAAGGCTAAATACGAAATAGGAAGTCAACACCATTCTGTACTTAATTACTATTCTTTTGAAAATGAAACAATTCAAGTAGCAAGTGCAAAAGAAACAAATGCCTATCCTGGAACCGAAATGCTTCGTACTATGGCTGTAATTAAGGATGAAGATTTCGAAAAACCTTATCTATTAGATATAATGAAGGTGACTTCAGCTACAGCTAATCAATATGATTTCCCATTTTACTATTTCGGACAAGTATTACAAACCAATTTTGAATACAATTCACCTGAAACTTTAAAACCTTTAGGAAACAAGAATGGCTATCAGCATTTATATATAGAAGCTACTGCAAAAGCCAATAATGATAACTCTAAATTTTCTTGGTTAAATACTAATAAGTTTTACACTTTAACTACAGTAACTAGCAATAAAGATGAATTACTATTTACAAGAATTGGCGCTAACGATCCCCAGTTTAATTTAAGAAAAGATCCTGCTTTAATATTAAGACGTAAAAATGCTAAAAACACAGTGTTTGTTTCAGTTATTGAAGCGCATGGTAGTTATAGTCCTGTAACAGAATCTGCTGTTAATTCTAAAAGTAATATTGCGGCATTAAAAGTAGTTTTAGATACAGTAGATTATACAGCAATAGAAATAACTAATATAAAAGGTGATACTAAACTATTTATAACAGCAAATACAAATGCTTCAAAAGAAGCAAAACACGACTTAACAATTAATAATAAGAATTACGAGTGGTCTGGTTCTTATTATTTTAAATAAAAACTAATAAATTAAAATTAGGAATCTTCTATAACGAGAACTTGATATTCAAAAAAGTGATTACATAGAAGCAACATATAACCTTAAAAAAACGATAAATAAGAACATATGAAAAGATTTAGCGAAAAATACGTCATCACAAAAGGTATGGAATGGGAAGCACTTGGAGGAGGGGTTTCAAGAAAATTCTTAGGTTACGATAACCAAATCATGATGGTAAAAGTAAAATTTGATAAAGGTGCATTAGGTGCGCCACATCAACATTTTCATACACAAGCTACGTATTGTGTTTCAGGTAAATTTGAATTTGAAATTAACGGAGAAAAGAAAATTGTAGAAGCAGGAGATGGTGTGTATATCGAGCCTAATTTGCTGCATAGTGCAGTTTGCTTAGAAGAAGGAATGTTAATTGACACATTTAGTCCTGTAAGAGAAGATTTTTTAAGTGGTGGTGAGGTCTCTTATTTTGGAGATAAAAAGTAATATTAAAAAAGTAAAAGTACTACTTCGTAAAGATTTTATGTCGTAGAAAAAACCTTGCATTTTTCTAGTCTTTGCTATATTAGCACTAATATTTGTTATTTTAACATATATTTTTTTCGAAAATGTGCTACTTAACAAAATTTTATATATATTTGGTTGACCAGTTTGGTTGACCAATTTTAGTCGTAATTAGTAAGTTATAATTACAAAAATTATATAACTGTAACATTAAAGGATAGTTAACTGTTAAAACTGATAAATAATAACTAACAAAAATAACAAACTCAATTATGAATTTTAAACTTAAATCAGCATTAGCAATTATGCTTTTTGTTTGTGTCTCTGTTTTTGCACAAAATGACAGGACTATTTCCGGTCAGGTAGTGTCAGAGATAGATGGGCAGCCAATCCCAGGTGTTAATATCCTTAAAGTTGGTACAAATGTAGGAGCGTCTTCAGATTTTGATGGTAATTATCAAATTAACGCCAAGAGTGGAGATGTATTACAAGTCTCTTATGTAGGCTTTGTTTCACAACTTTTATCTGTCGGAGATCAAACTATAATAAACGTATCATTAGTAGAAGATCTAAATTCTTTAGATGAAGTTGTTCTTGTTGGGTATGGTACTCAAAAGAAAAGTCACTTAACAGGTGCTATTTCTAAAGTTACAAATGAAAAATTAGATCAAATTGCAGTATCTAGAGTTGATGAGGCTTTAATTGGTCAAATATCTGGTGTAACTATTCAAAATACAGAAGGTGAAGCAGGTGGAGCTCCTACAATTAGAATTCGTGGAGTTGGATCTATAACTTCAGATGCAGGACCATTAATTGTAGTTGATGGATCAGTTGTTGATTCAGATTTTTTAACCAACATAGACATGAATAATGTAGAGTCTTTTGAAGTTCTAAAAGATGCGGCTTCTGGAGCTATATATGGTTCAAGAGGTGCTAACGGTGTTATTCAAATTACAACAAAGCAAGGTAAAGAAGGTAAGGCTAAGTTTACTTACAATACATTTACAGGTTTTAAAGAAGGAATTCAAAGTGATGCTTATGATATTGATTTTGAAGGAGAGTTAGAACGCGAAATAGCTGCAAATGGAAGTCTTTCTCTTAGAAGTCAAATGAGACAGTTGATTAATGCCGAAAACAACTGGCAAGATGTTATAATTGATGGAGGGACGATAACAAGTCACAGTTTAGGTGCTAGAGGAGGTAGTAAAAAAACAAAATTTAATGTCAATTTAAGTTATACTAAAGATGATGGTGTATTATTAACAGATGAATTTGAAAGGTATACAGCACAAGCTAAAATTAGCTCAGATTTAACAGATAAGTTAAAAATAGGTGCTAGTTTTTCTCCTTCATTTGCTTCCAGAAGAAGATTTAGTGCAACTGGTCTTTATGATGTTATTAGACAACCTTCATGGGTGCCTTCTACTTTAACAGAGGATAATATTCAGTTTGTTAACCGAATTCGTGATGGAGGAAGGTACGCTAACGCACAAGTAGGTGACTATGTGTTGCAAAGAATGTTTGATGATTTTCAATTTCCTACTGGAGCAACAAGTATTTTTGATGGTTCTGGTAACTTTCAAGGTGTTCCTGTAATTAGTGGTATTGATATAAGTAATACTAGTAATATTAATCCTTTAGCTAAATTATTAGAACGCAAACGTTTTGAGGACCGCTACAAGTTTTTCGGAAATTTATATGCAAATTATAAGCTAAATTCTGATTTTAGTTTTAGAACAGACTTTACTGCAACTTATGAAAACAGAATTAATACTGATTATCAAGGTATTAATGAATCTAGAAATGGAGCACCTGGTGCTAATGCATCATACGATACTAGAAGTCGATATGGACTAATTTCTAATAATGTTTTAAGTTACAATAAAACAATTGATAAACATGAAATAAGCGCTATTGTTGGTGCTTCTTTCGAGCATAGATTTTTTGAAGAGTCACAAATTGAAACTAGTGGATTTACATCAGATGTAATCCCAAATGTAGGAGGTGGATCTATAATTAATGAGGTTGATGCTTTTGATTATGAAAACAATTTAAATGGTTTCTTTGCAAGAGCAATTTATGCTTTTGATGA
>JALZUT010000123.1 GCA_023300575.1 Olleya sp. | reverse complement strand
TTACCTGGTAATAGCGTTAAACTTGTTCAAGTAGCTCCTTTTGCAGACCCAATGTATCTTAACATTAACGGAAGTCATTTAGCAATTAGAAAAGAAACAGCTATTCATATAATTATTGAAAAAGAAATTACATGAGTAAACAGTTAAATATAGCCTTAATCGGTAACCCAAACACCGGAAAAACCTCTGTTTTTAACGCATTAACTGGCTTAAACCAAAAGGTTGGAAATTATCCAGGAATTACGGTCGAGAAAAAAGAAGGTATTTGCAAATTGCCTAGAGGTGTTAAAGCACATGTTATTGATTTACCAGGAACCTATAGTTTAAACGCGTCTTCTTTAGATGAAAATGTGGTTATCGAGTTACTACTTAACAAAAACGATAAAGATTTTCCTGATGTTGCACTTGTAGTAAGTGATGTTGAAAATTTAAAACGAAATCTACTCCTTTTTACCCAAATAAAAGACTTACAAATCCCAACTATTCTGGTCATAAATATGGCTGACAGAATGAAATACAAAGGGATTAGTTTAGATATTAATTATTTAGAACAAACACTACAAACAAAAATTGCGGTTATAAGCACCAGAAAAAAAGAAGGAATAGACCAACTTAAACAGCTTATTACAAAGTATAAAGATATTACTGTAACACCATGTTTAAATGCTTCCGAAATTGATCAAGACTATTTTAACAGGTTAAGAAAAGCATTTCCAAATCAATTATTATACAAGCTTTGGTTAGTCATTACACAAGATGTAAACTTTGGGAAAACAGATAGAAATGAAATTGAAGCAATTGCCAGTTTTAAAACAAAATCTAAAAGCGATTTAAAGCGTCTTCAGCAAAAAGAAACTATAAAACGTTACCAATTTATAAATAATACGCTTAAAAAAGGGCAAACAATTGATGCGTCTCAAGCTAAAGATTTACGTACTAAATTTGATCGTATCCTTACTCATAAAGTTTGGGGTTATGCTATATTTTTCTTGATTCTATTAACTATTTTTCAAGCAATATACGATTGGTCAACAGTCCCAATGGATTTTATAGATGGTATTTTTGCTAGCCTTAGTGACTGGGTAAAAACGACGCTTCCATCTGGTGCCTTTACAAATTTACTAGCAGAAGGAATTATTTCTGGATTAGGAGGAATTGTTATATTTATACCTCAAATCGCCTTTCTATTCCTATTTATAGCCATTCTAGAAGAAACTGGCTATATGAGTCGTGTGGTCTTTTTAATGGACAGAATCATGCGTCGTTTTGGACTTAGCGGAAAAAGTATTGTACCGCTTATTTCTGGAACTGCATGTGCTATTCCAGCAATTATGGCAACCCGAAATATAGAAAGCTGGAAAGAGCGTTTAATTACCATTCTAGTAACTCCTTTTACAACATGCTCTGCACGATTACCCGTGTATTTAATAATCATAGCATTGGTGATTCCAGAAGGTCGTTTTTTAGGATTAAGCTATCAAGCTCTAACGCTTATGCTATTGTATTTAATTGGCTTTGGAGCTGCAATTATTTCGGCTTACATATTAAATAAAGTTTTAAAAATAAAGAGCAAAACCTTTTTTGTCGTAGAAATGCCTAACTACAAATTACCACTATTTAAAAATGTAGCTATAACGGTTTTAGAAAAAACAAAATCTTTTGTTTTTGGTGCAGGAAAAATAATTTTAGCCATCTCTATTATACTTTGGTTTTTGGCTTCTTATGGTCCAGGACAACAATTTAATAATGCAGAAGACATTATAAAAACAGAGTATGCATTGCAAAACTTAAGCGAAGACGATTTAAGTCAAAAAATAGCATCACATAAACTAGAACACTCTTTTATTGGTATTGCTGGTCACGCAATAGAACCCGCAATTAGACCTTTAGGTTACGACTGGAAAATAGGAATTGCAATTGTAAGTAGTTTTGCAGCACGTGAGGTTTTTGTTGGTACACTAGCTACCATTTATAGTGTTGGTAATAACGACGAAGACACCATAAAAAACCGTATGGCTAGCGAAGTTAATCCTATTTTAGGTGGTCCATTATTTAATTTTGCTTCTGGTATTAGCTTACTACTATTTTATGCATTTGCAATGCAATGCATGAGTACTTTAGCAGTTGTTAAAAGAGAAACTAATACTTGGAAATGGCCAATCCTACAATTAGTAATTATGACAGCAATTGCTTATATTACTGCTTTAATAGCCTATCAATTTTTAAAATAAAATGAATAACATAATTCAAAACATATTAGTATTTATCTCCTTAGGATTTGCTCTAGTTTTTCTATGGAAAAAATATGTCTATAAGAAAAAATCTAAAAAATCATGTGGGACTGATGATTGTGGTTGCCATTAAATAAATTTATTAAAAAAAGGGGCTTATCAATTAACTTAATTCTTCCTTAATAAAGCATCCAAATAATTACTTGTATTTAGATATTCTATTCTTAAGCTTCTAAGATAGTTTTCGATTTTTTTAGATTTTAAATGATTTGGATTCAAGCAGTCTTTACTATTCTTATCTGTTGCAGTTAGAACCAAATACCAAGTTCCTTTTCTAGAAGTATGTATCTCTGATAACATAGCATCATTACCATTAGATTCACGTTTTGCATCAATTAAAGCAGGGACAAGATTTAATGTTTTAGTAGATTTTTCTGTTTCATAGAAAGAAAAATAAAAAGTGTCACCATCTATTAAAAAAGGGACACTGCTCATAACATCCTGATGATTTCTTTCATATTTTGTGTTTATAAAATTGTAGAACTCATCAGCTTCTTTAGGATCTTCAAAGATTAAAGCATACTGTTTTGGTAGTTGTCTTTTAAACTTTTTTGCTACCATTATTTTGTCTTCTTTAATGGTAGGTGCAATACTTAAAGGAATACAGGATGTAAATAATATTGAAAGAAATACAATTGGTAAAAGTCTCATACTTTATAGTTTTCATTTTACTAACAATAATTAGACCATAAAAAAGTCAAGTCTTTTTATTAGATTCCTTTTTATCAAAAGGATTCTAATTACTAACCTGCAACAGCAATACATAATCTTCAGCTTTTATAGAAGCACCATGTTCTGGATAAGGCAGTAAATTAAACCCAGAAATAGAAACTGTATCTGTTTTAAATATTAAATTTAATGCATTCTGTAGTGAAGCTGTAGGTGCTAATTTTAACACCTTCTCCTCTACTTTTTCTCCTTTATTAAAAACAGCAACTAACACCTCTGCTTCTCCAGCCCAAATACAGCTCACATATTTTGGACAACGCGAATCGGTTACAACTTTAATAAACTTAATAGAAACATTCTCATGATTGTAAGTTGCTCCATTTTGTAGCTTTGCTACAATTTTTGGTGCTTCAACTTTTACACTGGTAGAATCTTGAGCAAACCCTACAATAGAGAATAAAATCGAAAAAATAAACAGTAAGTATTTCATTTTATATAATTTTTACATTTTAAATATAGCTTAAATCATACCAAACTGAAAAATTATTTAAATTTTAGTTATATTTGAAAAAAAATTAAGCTTACTTAAAAATTAATTAAAGCAAAAATAAATGTCAGTAGCTACAGAAAATTTTGTAAAAGCAATTTACAAGAGTAAAATCAACGATGTTAAGGATACAAAACCTGGTAATATCGCTAAGTTACTTGGTATTTCTAATGCTGCAGCTACAGATATGGCTAAAAATTTAGCCAATAAAAATCTATTAAATTACGAAAAGTATAAAGCGTTACAATTAACCCAAGAAGGAGAGAAACTAGCTTTAAAAGTCATTAGAAAACATCGGCTTTGGGAAGCCTTTTTACACAAAACTTTTGACATGTCTTTACATGAAATACATCGTGAGGCAGAGCTTTTAGAACATGAAACTTCAGATTTTTTAGCCAATACAATCAGTGCTTTTTTAGGTAATCCAGAGTTTGATCCACATGGTGATCCAATACCGAATGAAAACGGAGACATTACCACTATAGACAACTCTATAACACTATCTAATACTACTGAAGGTAAAACTTATATTATTTCTAGGCTAATGAGTGATGACGAAGAGTTTTTTGACTTTTGCGCACTTAATCAGATCAAATACGGAAACACAATAAAAGTCATCAAACAGTTTAAAAACAACAAAATGACACAAATACAAATCAACACTAACACCATTCTTCTTAACGAAGATTTTTCAAAAATTATTTATGTAAA
>JALZUT010000122.1 GCA_023300575.1 Olleya sp. | reverse complement strand
GTAACGACGTAATTCATCTAACAAAATATCATATTGCTTTTTAATATCTGGCGCATCTGCAGGTATTAAAAACAGTAAAATAGAGTTTCGTTCTATATGACGTAAAAAGTAATAGCCAAGTCCTTTACCTTCGGCTGCTCCTTCTATAATACCAGGTATATCTGCCATTACAAAAGTTTGAAAATCACGGTGTTTTACTATTCCTAAATTAGGTTTAAGGGTTGTAAACTCGTAGTCCGCAATTTTTGGTTTTGCAGACGTCACAACTGATAGTAAAGTGGATTTTCCTGCATTAGGGAAACCTACCAAACCAACATCTGCTAATACTTTAAGTTCTAAAGTGATAAAGTTTTCTTGAAGCGGTAAACCTGGTTGTGCGTAACGTGGTGTTTGGTTAGTTGAGCTTTTAAAATGCCAGTTTCCTAAACCTCCTTTTCCTCCTTCTGCAATTACACGTTCTTCTCCATCTTCGGTAATTTCAAAAAGGATATCATCGGTTTCGGTATCTCTTACAACTGTACCTAATGGCACATCTAAGTAGCTGTCTTCTCCATCTGCACCAGAACTTCTACTTTTACTTCCATGTCCACCATGTCCAGCACGTACGTGGCGTTTAAATTTAAGGTGTAGTAATGTCCAAAGGTTTGAATTTCCTTTTAAAATAACATGACCTCCACGTCCACCATCTCCTCCATCTGGTCCTCCTTTTGTAATGTATTTTTCGCGATGTAAATGCACAGATCCTTTTCCTCCGTTTCCGGAAGTTACTTGCATTTTTACGTAGTCTACAAAATTACCTTCTGTCATTATTCCTAGTTAAAAGTTATGAGTTAAAAGTTGGCCTACTCTTATGCCTAACTCGGTCGCCTTTTATAATTTATCTATTGTGTTATATAATCGTGCAGTAATAGCGTCAATACTTCCAACGCCATCAACACCAAAATATTTGTTTTTAGCGCCATAATAGTCTTTTAATATAGCGGTTTCGTTGTAGTATACTTTAATTCTGTTTCGTATAATAGACTCGTCAGAATCGTCTTTTCTTCCACTAGTTTTGCCTCTTTCTAATAAGCGTTGTACTAAAACTTCATCTTCTACTTCTAAAGCTACCATTGCGCTTACTTCAGAATCTTTAGATTCTAATATTTTGTTTAATGCTTCTGCCTGAAACTGGTTTCTTGGAAAACCATCAAAAATAAAACCTTTAGCTCCAGCATTTCTATTGACTTCTGCTTCTAGCATATCTATAGTAACTTGATCTGGTACTAAATGTCCTTTTTCTATATAAGACTTAGCTAAAGTACCTAAAGCAGTGTCGTTTTTCATGTTAAATCTAAAGACATCTCCTGTAGAGATGTGTACTAGATCATATTTTTCTTTTAAAAAATTGGCTTGTGTCCCTTTTCCTGCTCCAGGAGGTCCAAATAGCACTAAATTAGTCATGTGTTGAATTGTTTTTAATTGATATACTGCTGGTAAATCACGTCCCAATCCATCATAGTCAAGTCCGTAACCTACTATAAATTTATTCGGGATTTCAATACCTACATAATGTAATTTAAAATCTTTTTTATACGCTTCAGGCTTGTAAAACAAAGTTGCTATAAGCAACTGTTTTACGTTTTCATTTTTAAAAATGCGATGCACTTCATGAAGCGTGTTTCCTGTGTCAATAATATCTTCAAGAATCACAACTGTACGACCTGTTAAATCTTGAGTCAGACCTATTAAACGTTGTATGTCTTCTGTTGACTTTACACCTTCATAAGACGCTAGTTTTATAAATGTAACCTCACAAGGCTTAGGGTATTTTTTTACAAAATCGCTTACCAACATAAACGAGCCATTTAAAATCCCAATAAAAACTGGCACTTCGTCTCCTAGATCTTTAGCAACTTGACTTGCCATTTTAGATACAGCAGCCTCAATTTTGCTTTCAGAAATGAAAGGTTTAAAGTCTTTGTCCTTTAAGGTAATGGTTTGCATTTGTTAAAATTAAAGCGCAAATATACGTAATTGTTAAAGCTTAACTGATATTTGAATTCGATTTTTAGAGGCTGTTTTGGTTTTAAAATGTATTTTTGTGCTAGTTAAATCATATCTATTAATTAAAAAGGTTTTCGCTTTAGCGGAAAATAAATATGAATTATTTTTCTTCAGACTTTAAACTAGGAATATTAGGTGGTGGACAATTAGGTAAAATGCTATTGTATAACACCCGAAAATTTGACATTTACACTTGTGTTTTAGACCCAAGTAGTGAAGCGCCAAGTAAATTGGCTTGCGATGCCTTTACACAAGGTGATTTGTTAGATTTTGAAACCGTTTACAATTTTGGTAAGCAAGTTAACGTACTAACAATAGAGATTGAAAACGTTAATGTAGAAGCACTAGAACAACTTGAAAAGGAAGGTGTAAACGTATACCCTTCTGCTACAACCTTACGTCAAATTCAGAATAAAGCCACACAAAAATTATTTTACTTAGACCATAATTTACCAACTGCGCCTTTTAACAGATTTGCGTATTTGTCTGAAATTGAAGATGCCATTCATAATGGTGGATTAAGCTTACCGTTTGTTTGGAAAGCAGCACGATTTGGTTACGATGGTAATGGCGTTAAAATTGTTAGAAAAATTGAGGATTTAAAGGGTTTGCCTAAAGGCGAATGTATTGCAGAGCAATTAGTACCTTTTAAAAACGAATTAGCAGTTATTGTATCCAGGAGTAGTACTGGCGAAATTAAAACGTATCCTGTTGTAGAAATGGAGTTTCATCCTGAAGCTAACCAAGTAGAATATGTGATTTGTCCTGCTAGAATCTGTCCTGAAGTAGCAAAAAAAGCGCAAGAGGTGGCTTTAAAAACTTCTGAAGCTTTTGATCATGTTGGTTTATTGGCAGTGGAATTATTTCAGACAGAAGACGACCAAATCTTAATTAACGAAGTTGCACCAAGACCACATAATTCTGGACATCAAACTATAGAAGCTAGTTATACGTCTCAATTTGAGCAACATATTAGAGCCATTTTAGGTTTACCTTTAGGTAATACCGAAAATAAAGTAGGTGGTATTATGGTTAATTTAGTTGGTGCTGAAGGACATACTGGACCTGTTAAATATAAAAACATAGAAAACATAATGGCTATGAGTGGTGTTACACCACATATTTATGGTAAAAAACAAACACGTCCATTTAGAAAAATGGGACATGTTACTATAGTTAATGAAGATTTAAACACAGCACGTAAAATTGCTGAGGAGGTTAAGAATAGTATTAAAGTGATTGCAAAATAATTGCTTTATTATTACACTGAGATTCACGAAGTTTACATAGAGATTCACAGAGCCTTTAGGTTATGTGATTACGCGTGTAATATTTGAGATAGATTCCACAAATTGCCAAACTCTAAAACTTAAACCCACGAGACAATGGAATATGCGCTCCATTTACCATAAACACCTCTTTACCACTGTATTGTTTTATAAAGTTCTCGTTAACAATATGCGATCTGTGACATTTTATAAAATTTGGTGGTAATTGTTGTTCTATCTCTGATATTTTACCACGTACAAACTCCTTTTTAGACGTTGTATAAAGGTTGAGATAATGACCATCTGACTTTACATAAATGAGTTCTTTTAAATAAACTTTAGACTTGTTTTTTAGCACAACATAATCGTTAATAACTAAAGATTTTACAGTTTCTAATTCTGTTTTGGCTTTCTCATTTTCTAGGTTAAGCGATTGGTTTTCCTGGTTAAGAATCCTCTTCTTTCTGTCTGATTTTTTCCATCTTACAAATGAATATAAAGCTAGCAAAAAGACACCAAATAAGAGAATACTAAATAGTGTTCTGCTTTTATTCAACTCCTTAATTTTTTTGTCTTTCTCTTTTAGTTGATAAGCAACATCTATTTCGTAGAAGTTGCTGTTTTTTTGAAAGTCATTAATTAAACTATCATATTTTTTAATGTACAGTTCTTGATTTTCAGCATTCTCTGTATCTTCAAGACCATCATAAGCTCTTTTTTTTAGCTTGTGTACTATTCTGTTTATTTTAACTTTAAACTTATTGTTAGGTATCTCTTCAATCTCGTTTAAATACTCTAAAGCTAGTTTATAATTTTTTTGTTGAATTTCGTTTACTGCTAAATTAATTTTAGCATACACTTGAAGTGTATAATTATTTGATTTATAGGCTACAATATAACTTTCTAAAAGAAGATTTTTAGCTTTAGTATAATTCTCTCTATCTGTATTAAAATTACCTAAATTTAATAAGACTCTAGACTTAAAGTCAAAGTTTTGCTTGTAATAATTAGTGTTTTGTAGAGCTATTGTATTTGTATAACCTAAATTTAAATTTGTAGAATCTAAAACATAATCTGTTGCTCTTTCTTTACTTACTATGGCTCGCCATTTATCTGTTTTATCATTTTTAGAAAGCAAATCTAACTCACTTAAAAAGGCACGTCTATCTTTAGTATAATCATGCTTACTAGACTCACCATTGTGTAATTGAAATAGTAATTCTTTAAATTTATTCTCACTAAAACTCCTTTTTACTTTCTCGTACTCGTAAATTTTATAATACGTTGCATACGCAGAATCTTCGCAATTAATTTTTGCATATAATTCTGCTATTTCAAATTGTGCTTTAGCATTATATGGTTTACCTAATTGTCTTAGTTTAAAAAGCGTAATTTGTTGCAGCTCCTTTTCGTAGAAATATTCGTAAGAAATAGAATCTATTGGTATTTGTTGGGCTACAACAAATTGTGT
>JALZUT010000121.1 GCA_023300575.1 Olleya sp. | reverse complement strand
AGCTTATCTTTTGATCTTATACATAGAGATTCTAATGATCAATTTGCGTCTGATAGTTATGCACAAGTATCAACAGACAATGGTGTTACTTGGCAAAATGTTGGAGACGAATTTATTACTTATACAACTTGGACTAATTTGACTATAGATTTATCCGCTTATGCAGGTCAATCTAATGTTATGATTTCGTTTTTATATAATGATTTAGGAAACTGGGCTTATGGTCTTGCAATTGATAATTTTTCTGTTGATGGAAATGGAAATGCATTTATACAAACTAACGTTAATGATGGTATTTCTAGCGCAACGCTTCCTTTAGCTAGTACTGGATTAGTTTATGCTTATGATAGTCTAGATGGAAGTATAATGGCACATATAGAAAACAATGATAATTTTGATTATGATTGCGTTGATGTTTCTGTTTCTAGAGCTGGAACTAGTGGACAACCTCATCAGGGAAGTACTGGAGCGTTATTAGCAATGGATAAACAATTTGATATAACTCCATCACAGAACACACAAACTGGTAACGCAGCTGTAACCTTTTATTTAACTGAAGATGAAGTTGCTGGATGGGAAACTGCTGTGTCAAATGCAGGTGGCTCACATACAAGAACCGATTTACATATTTCAAGAACTCCTGCAATAGGAGATGAAGAAGTAATAGTAGCTACTATAGGTAGTTATGATGGTCATGTAACACTAACGGGGAACTTTACCGGAATTGATGGTGTTTTTACTTTTGCACCACAAGAAGTATTATTATCTGTCTCTGAGTTTGATACAGATGCGTTTTCAATATATCCTAATCCTGTTAGCGATGTATTAACAATACAAACTAAAAACACATTAGATACCATAAGTATTTATGATATTAATGGAAGACAAATAAATAGTACAAAACTGAATAGTAACCAACTTACAAATCAAATAAACGTAAGTACTTTATCTCAGGGTTTATACTTTATTGAGATTAAATCTAATAACTCTAAACAAGTACAGAAGTTTATCAAAAAATAAAATTACTAAATAAGTAAACAAAAAAAAGCAGACTTTATAGTCTGCTTTTTTTTGTTTACTTATTTAATTATATATTGTTGCTTATGGTCTCAATTACCCAATCTTTAAAAGACGCATCCCATTTACTGTATTGTTTATAAAACTCTTCTTTATCATACCAATACAAGAACAAAACATCTCTAGGAGATACATTAATTAGTAATTTCCAAATTAAATCTTGATGATGTGTAGGTAAAGATGAATGTGGTTTATGCAATGCATTAAACATATTTTGATCTACAATATCTGCTATTTTAAATTGATTAGATACCTCTAATTTTTGCAGGTATAATTCCACACCCATTATGCGTTTTCTACTCTCTATATCTAATTTATTTAAGTAACTTTTAAACAAAACATCTTTACTTAAAATATCATTTATAGGATGCTGTGTGTCTTTTAAAGCTAAAGCAAATTCCATTTTTTTAATACGATCATAACGCTTAGTGTTTAAAGCGACTTCTAAATCGTGCTCTATGATAACATGATCACGTAATTTGTCCATCAACTCAGGTTGTTCTATATGGAAAATCATAACATCATAAGCTGTATCTTTTATAGCTTCTTTATGCCATTTTAAATCCTCAAAAACTACTATTGATGATATAAAGTCACGTAGGACATAAACACCTCCAAAAGATTTAGTATAAAAAGAATTTGTTTGATATTGTAGGCTGTGTAAACTTAGATCTCGACCTCTTAAATCACCATATGTTTTAGCAGATTCTAACAGTTTGGCGTGTAAAATTTCATCTATAAAATTAGTGCCTTTTTTAAATTTATCAACTAGGTCTTGCTGTGTTTTTTGAACTATATCTAAATCATCTATAAGATGAAATTTAATAAAAACCTTATCGTATTTCAAAACATCTAAAGGCTCATAAAACGCATCAATATTTTGGTCAAAATCGATACAAATTGCCGAGTCTCTGGTTATGTCATTAATCTTTTCGCCATGTACTCTAAACACCTGCTGCATCATCTCTCTATCAAACGTATGAAAAGGCGAATAGACTGGCTTTCCTTTTTGTAATGGTGAAATAATTATAGCTTGCGGATTGGCTTCTCCATTATTTAAATACATGGTCGTACCTTTTTCTTCTGCTATTTCTGGGCTATAGCCAATTCCGTCAATAGAAAACTCAGTTAGCTTGGTTGGCGCAAAGCCTAACTTTTTTAAGCACTTGTTGTAGCGCTCAACTAGTTTTCCGCTAATTGGGATGAGCTCACTTCTATATAAATTTGCTTGTTTTAGTTTTTGCATGCTTACCTCCCACGAAAGTGGGACCCTTATTAAATATTAATTGTTACTTATTTCCGCGAAAGCGGTACTCTTATTTTTCTTTCTTTAAACTCTTAATCACTTTTATATTACTATCAATTGGTGCAATAGATACTTCTTTATCACCTTTAGTAATATAAAAAACATACAAACTGTTTTTACCTAGCATCTTAATATCTAGTGATTCACCATCTTCAAAAGTTAGTTTGTGTGTTAATTTATAATCGTCATTTTTAATTCTTTTTTTAGTTTTTTGACCTCCTCCAATACCAAATCCAATAAATCCACCAATAATATATAAAGCTATCATTATAAGAATAAGGCTTTTTGAATTGGTTTTAAACGCGTCTCTTATTTTATCTAATTTTTCTTTTTTATTACCCGACTGGTACTTTTTCTTTTTACTTAACCATTTATAATATTTAGGCAAAACTTTAACATAACTATAAGCTAAAAAACAACAAATAACAACTCCTAACAATAGAGCTAAATCCCCTGTTAATACAGCAATTGGGCTAATTAAGACATCTAAAACTGAAGCATATTCTAAAATATTAATGCCTAAGTACTTATAGTATATTGTTTGATATAAAACACCTAATACCAATAAAAACACATAGCCAATAGATAAATAATCTTGGATACCAAGATTTGATTTTTTTTTAATTACTATAGCTTCTTTTGTTTCTTCTTCCATGACTACCTAATTACTTACCAAAGTTTTCTCTAGCTGCTGTTTCAATATTTAATTGATTGATTCTTGCGTCAACTTTACGTTTAAAGTCTGTATCTGCAATAGTTGCAACGTTATCTAAATAACGTACTACTTCTTGTCTTCTAATATCCGAAAAATCTAAACCTTTCATGTTAGCACGCATCAATTCTTGAAGCATACCAAATTTTGTATCATAATCTTTTTTGAAATACGTTTCTGGGTTTTCAAACCAATCTGACTCTAAATCGAAATCGGTTAAACGCAATGACACTGCTTTTTGTATGTTACGCACATCACGAGAAGAAAAGAACGGAAATACTTTCTGAATCTCTGTATATAAATGTGCATAAAACATATGCTCTGTATCTTTATATTTAGCTTGTACTTTATTAAAAGTTTCTAATACACGTTGCTCTGTAGGATTGTCTACTTTATCTAAAATTTCGCCTAAATTTTTAGCCACTTGCTGTGCCTCTAAATAGTTGTAATCTTTAGGATTACTCATATTAACAAAGTCAGGCATTGTGTTATCTAATTTTCTCCACCATAAGTGATCTTGATCTATAAAATCGTGCTCGTTTCGTGCACCATCAATTTTAAAACGACCTTGCACACGAGAGATAACTGCTTTATCTAACATTTCTGGAAGGTTAGTAAATAACCCAACAGAACTATTCCCGTAATTTACAGCATAAGCACCTTCTGTATAACGCAAAAAGACACCAATTACTTCTTTTACACCAGCCGAAACACCTTGACTTGTTCGCTCTTGTAAATTATTTTCTGCATCATCAATTGGTGCAAAAATTAGTTTTGATGGATCTTGTAAAGGTTTCATCCACTCTACCATTTTCTCGGCCGAACCACCTTGAAATGTACTAATTAAAGTGTCTGGCATTGGGTGAAACAAAAACGGTATATCTAAATTATCACAGTGTTCTTTTAATCGTGTTGCTATTGCAGCAATTAACATACTTTTTCCTGTTCCTGGAATACCATAACCCATAAAAACTGGCATAAAACCACCTAATTCTTGAAACGGATTTTTCTTAGCTTCAAAGTCGTAACTTAACATACGTTCTGTCAAACGACGTGCAAAATGTTTTGCATCTCTGTTACCAACAATTTGTTCGAATTGAATTTTATTAAACTCGACACTTTTTGCACTTCCTGCAAAAACGTTACTCCATCCAGAAACAGCAAAGTCACTGTTTTCTAGTTTATATGTTCGGTCTTCTATGCTTGCAGTATGCTCTAAACTACTTTTACGTAATTGTATCTCGTCAATTAATGCTTCAAAATACACAACAGTAAAATCGGCTACATCTTTATCACTTTTAACAATATCTGGATGCGATAAATACTTGTCATAGTAGAATAATGCACAAGAAATTCCTTTTAAAGGCGACATTAGAGATACTTCCGGAATACCTGCAAACTTCTGTTTCATGACGCTTAAATCGTCCGAAGCATGTGCTTTTAAATTATGTAAAATATTATAAGCTGTAGCAAATAACATAAACGCAGTTGCAGTTTGCATTTTACTTTCGTACTCACGCTTACCGTTAGTATCTAAAGCGGACTTGTTTTCATTTAAAGTAGATAAACCTGACGCATCATAATAGCTGTCTTTTATCCAAATACCTAAAGCAATTCCTTCTTGAACTGCATATAACGTTTGATTTAATTGTACAGGAATAGCAACAGAGTCTGGTAACAAGCGTTTTTTAAGTTCTAAAATAGTTTTAGAAACCGAAGTAACATTGACGTTACTTCCGTTATTTGCTCGTGACAAATACAATAATATAGACTCGTCTTTAGCGTCTTTATCTTTGTTTTTTGCACGTGCACCTTGCTCCCATTGTACACTTTTAATGTAAGAGGTTGCTTCTTCACGAAGCATGTCAAGTTCGTTTTGTTTTATAGGAAAAGTTGAGTTGTGTTCCATTTGTTAAGTTAAAAAGTTGAAAGTTGAAAAGTTGAAAGTTTTTTACTCAATTATTGAATACAAAACTGACTATCAACTGCTTGTGTTTATATTTTATCAATTTTTAAATCCGAAACCTGAAAAGGTGGCTTTGCCAACTTATTCATGATTTTTGGGTTTTTATTGTATAGTAATTGTATGATACGATGTGGTGCAAATACATAGCCTTTTTTAATTGGTGTATTCCAATTTTGAAGGGTTTGTTTGCTAAAAAAACTACCTTCTGTAAAGGTGCTTCCAGAATTGACTTGGTGTATTTTAAAGGATAAAGCATACGCTTCTAAAGGCACTTCTTTTTTAGAAATGGCTTCTAAAATAGTATGTGTTAAATCGTTATCATCTTTAGCAAACACATTGTGGAATGCACCAATATCAATACGTTTTAAGGCTTTAGGAAATACGTTTTTTAATTTTCTGTCAATACCATAAGCCATAGTATCCATATTCATTTTACGGTCTGCTACTGCTTTTAGTGTGTCGTAGATCTCTTCTTTTTCTTTTAAAGGGTCTTTACCATCGTAGTCAAAATACATAAAGCAAACAAACGGTCTGTTTAGTGACACGTCATAAAAGCTCCAACTGGTCATGTATTGGGCTTTACTATCTTCTGGTGCTTTAATTATTTTGCCTTGTACAAATCGGTTAAAAATATACTTTTGTTGTACTGATGTATAATATACTATTGATGCTGCTTGAAACAACTTATCGCGACTAACATGTTGCTTTTTGCGTAACAGCTGATCTAAAAATTCGTCTTGTAAAACAGACACATCTTTTAACTTTGTTAAATGACTATCTCGTAATGCCAAATCGTTGTACAAATATCTAAACTCTAAGTAATTAGGAAATCCAGAATCTGTTACATCTACTTTCATGTTATCTTCTTCATCATACATATATTTAATACGCATGGCTTCTATAGAATACAACAACAAATCACAATACTGCTTAAAGAACACTACTTCTTGTTTGGTACACAATTCGTTTTGTTGGACACCAACTATTAGTTCTTTTAGAGCAAAGTCTACCTTTTTGTGATAAAACACATATTGTTCTTTACTATCAAGAATTGCAGAATCTAAAGGTGTTACGATGTGGTTTATGCTCATTTTTAAGTATTCAATTGGCAGTATTTACTTGGTTATGATTACTCTGCTTTGTTTATGTTTTATTTGATTCTTTTCTTGTTACAACTCTATATAATGCCCAAATTATTAATCCGCTAAAGAAGATAATATTAGCATAGCCAATTAATTGACTTATTCTAGTTTGATATGCATTTAATAGATATATCCCTAGAATTACAAATACTGAAGCTCCAGTAATTGCAGATAAAAATTTTAAAGATTTTTGAATAATCATTTTAAATTATTTATTCGACCTCTCAGGTTTTTAAAACCTGTAAAGCCTTTTAATTTTAATCAGAGTAAGTACTCGAGTAAGCGCGTTAAGGATTGTAGCGAAAATCCCGCAGTGAGGCATGAACGAGGAATTGTAACGAAAAGCCTGACCCTTTGAAGCTTTTTCAGCGAAAGAGGGTAACGCCCAGATTATACTATCCTAGTAAATCATCATTTCCTCCTTCTGGCTCTGGACTTCCTGATGGCTTATCATTTCCTGAAGGTGCTGTTGCATCTGCTTTGTAGTAATCTTCAAAAATTTCTTTCATGTCGATACCGTAACGGTCTGCAAAGTTTTTTTGAATAGACTTGTCCTTCTCTCTAATTTCTTGTAAAGCTTCTGCATAGCTACCATATACCCCTTGCATGACCTTCTCGTGTACCGGAATGTTATCCATCATATCTTGACGTGCTTTAGCACTTGCTGTATGCATTGCTGCTAAAGTCTCTCCAATATGCTCGTCTGTTTTAACTCCTAAATGCTCTAAAATAGCTGCAAACTCCTGATCTGTACGTGCTTTTAAGGCTACTATATAACCGTCATAATACTTAAGACGCTCGTCGGTATCACTCTTTAATTTTGCACGATGTGTTTGTAAATTACTACGTAAAGACGTTAATACTTTAATAGTTAAATTGTGCTTGTGTACAAAACTATCTTTTGAGGCTGCTAGAGTTGTGTAGGCGTTTTTAAGTCCTTCTAACTCTTCTACTTTTTGCTCTAATTGTGTAACTGCTGATAATGCTTTAGAGTAAGCTTCTGTCTGCTTATCTGCTACTTCTTCTAGTGCTTGACGTGCTTGTTTTAATAAAGCGTATTGTGTTTCTAGTTGTTCTTCTACTTCTTTTTTCTTTTGTAGTGCTTTTGTATGATTGTTACTTGCTTCTACAATTGCTGTTTTAAGACTTTCTTCTACTTCTTTAATCTCTACCTCTCTGTCTTTTAAACGTTTTATTGCTGCTTGACTTTTAAAAGACAACTCGTTTAATAGCGTTTGGACATCTGCAGTTTCTATACGTTGTTGAAACATTGCTTTTGCTTCATTGTCTGCTGCATCACGTTGTTTTTGTGCGTCTTTAAGCTCTTGCTCTGCTTTTTTAATTTTGCTTTTACGTCCTAAAAGGTTATTCCACCAAGTATCTGGTTTGTTGTTGGCATCTTCAAGTTCTACTTTAGAACGCTCTAAACGTTTTATAGCATCGTCTATTATTTTTTGCTCGTCTGCATTTAAAGCCGAAAACCCTTCAAACATAATCCCAACTTCATCTTGGTAATCTGTGAGGTCTTTAATAGCATCTAGTAAAGTACTTCTGTCCTTCTCTGCCATATCTACAACATTATCTAATGTTGCATTTAATATTTTTTGTCGGCTTTCTGGATCCTCTTCCTGAGCCAATTTAGACTTCATGGTATCAATTGCTTTTCCCCAATTAACGTCTACTTTTTCTGTTTTTTCTTGCGAGTTGGTTTCTAATAGATCAAAATCATCAGCCATTTTTTATGTTGTTTTAAGGTTGGACATATTTTAGTAAAGCAATTTCGTCAAAAAAAATTAGTTCTCGAAATATTTACACTACGATTATAGGTAGTTTTTTAATTAAAAATGTTACAAATTATTTTTATGCTAAAAAGTGAGTATCTTTAAAACAAAACTTTTAAAATGAAAAAAAACATAATTACATTACTTTCAATATTCTTATTATTTGCTAGTTGTAAAAATGAAACCAAAACAGATACAGCAAAAGCTAAAAAAAAAGAAATTGTATTTAATAAAGAAAATCTAGAGATTTTACCAATTAAACACGCTACACTAGTTTTAAATTACAAAACTGAAACTATTTACATAGATCCAACCGGAGGAAAAGACGCATTTGAAGGTCAAAAACAAGCAACTTATGTTTTAATTACAGACATACATGGTGACCATTTAAATATTAAAACCTTAGAAGCTTTAGATCTCTCTAAAGCAACATTAATTGGCCCAAAAGCTGTTATTGATAAATTGCCTGAAACAATTGCAAAAACTTTAGTTACTATAAATAATGGAGACACTTATACGCCTGAAGGTTTTTTTGTTGAAGCTATCCCAATGTATAATTTACCTGAAGATGAAACTTCTAGACATCCAAAAGGGCGTGGTAATGGTTATATTTTGACTTTAGCAGACCAACGTATTTACATCTCTGGAGACACAGAAGACATACCAGAAATGCGAAATCTTAAAAATATTGATAAAGCTTTTGTTTGTATGAATCTACCTTACACCATGACCATAGATAGTGCTGCAAGTGCTGTTTTGGATTTTAAACCAAAGCAAGTGTATCCTTTTCATTACAGAGGAAAGGATGGATTAAGTGATGTTGCTAAATTTAAAACTTTAGTAAATAAAGGTAATACAGATATTGAAGTTGTACAATTGGATTGGTATTTGAAGAATTAATTTTTATGTTTGATTAAATAACCACTCCAAAACTTTTAATTAGTCCCTACAATTTTTTAATATTAGCACAAAACATCATAGTAAACTAAGTTGCTATAGATACAGCATAGAATGAAAATTAATCACTATATTATCTATTGCGGTAATTAGCATGATTGCTTTATTGATTTTAAACTTAATTTAAGTAAACAGGTTTTAAAAGAAATTAAAAAGACTAAAAATTAATTTAAACAAGATTTAAACTTAAATAAAAATAGATTTAAAATCTAAATTATATCTTTAGTAATGTTATTGACATTTATAAAATAAAAAGTATATTTACGAAAAAATATTAACAATTTAATAATAATCAAACTTTATGAAAAAATTATCTATTTTATTTTTATTAATGACAGGAATCTTAACATTTTCTTGTAGTGATGATGATAATGACGCAAACATTGTAGACAACACACCAACAGTAACATCACTTGCTTTAACTTCTGATATTGCTGAAGGCATGATAGGGGACGTTTTTACTTTTACTGTAAATGCTAGTTTAAGCGATGGAACAACAGTAGATGTAACTTCTAATAGTGATTTTACTATTGATGATGAATTAATTAGTAATCCTTTTAC
>JALZUT010000120.1 GCA_023300575.1 Olleya sp. | reverse complement strand
TTATTTTAAAGAGGAGAATGATTTTTACTTTTTAAGAAAGCGTAAGAAAGAGGAGTTAAAACAAAAAAAAAACGACCCTTTCGAGTCGTTTTTCAATTAATTTTATTTAGTCATAAAAACTAATGAGATTTCATTTTACCTTTTCGTTTAGATAATTGTCTTTCTAATTGACCAACAACTTCACTAACACTTTTATGAAGTGTTTCGTTATTATCTTCAGCAAACAATCTAGGTCCTGGAGCACTCAATCTAATACCAGCAATTTTACCAGTATTATTATCTGTGTTTTCTACTTTAAAAAAGACATCTGCACGTACAATAAATTCATATTTATTAAACAGTTTTTGTATTTTTTCGCTAGTATATTGCTCTAATTCATCACTTGCTTTTACTTTATCGTATTCAAAATTTATATCCATAGTCATTTCATATTTAAGTTATCCTAAAGGTAATTAAAAAACGAGTCTTGTCTAACTTATTTATTAAATATTTAAGAGATTATAATTATTGATTATCTTTAGTGCGCAAACAAAAATAAATTCAAAATATGAAAACATTAAAAGCCATTTTCCTCATGGCAACTTTAGTATTAATCTCTTGTGGAGATAACAATTCTGAAACATTAGAGGCTACAGCCGATTTTAAAATAGACTACGAAAAATTTACTTTAGATAATGGCTTAGAGGTTATACTTCATGAAGACCATTCGGATCCAATTGTTGGAGTTGCTACTTTAATGCACGTAGGTTCTAACAGAGAAAAACCAGGTAAAACAGGATTCGCACATTTCTTTGAGCATATGTCTTTTAACGATTCTGAAAACGTTCCAGTAGGTGCTAACAGAAAAATGATTCCAGAATGGGGAGGAAGTCGTAATGGAGGAACCTCCAACGACTACACTATTTATTATGAAGTAGTGCCAAAAGATGCATTTGAGAAAATTATGTGGATAGATTCAGACCGTTTTGGTTATATGATTAATACTGTTACAGAAGCTGCTTTAGAACGTGAAAAGCAAGTGGTTAAAAACGAAAAACGCCAACGTGTAGATAATGCACCTTACGGTTATACAGACGAAATTATTAGAAAAAACTTATATCCAGAAGGACATCCTTATAATTGGACAGTAATTGGTGCTTTACCAGATTTACAAGCTGCTACTGTTGACGATGTTAAAGAGTTTTATAAACAATATTATGGTGCAAAAAATGCCTCTTTAGTTATTGCTGGAGATATTGATATTGCAGAAACTAAAAAATTAGTAGCCCAGTGGTTTGGCGAAATCCCGAGTGGTCCAGAGGTTGAAGAACAAAACATAGCTCCTGTTGTTTTAGAAAATACAAAACCACTATTTTTTGAAGATAATTTTGCAAAACTTCCTGAGTTACGTATGGTATATCCTACAGTTAAAAACTACCATAAAGACTCTTATGCGTTAGGTATTTTAGGTCAAATGCTTAGCGGAAGTAAAAAATCGCCTTTATATAATGTTATTGTAGAAGAACAAAAATTAGCACCAAGAGCTGGATCTTTTCAAAGAAGTAGCGAATTAGCTGGCGAATTTGTGTTTAGAGTACGTGCTAATGCAGGAAAAGATTTAGATGATGTTAAAGCTGCTATTGAAGAAGGTTTACAACGTTTTGAAACCGATGGTGTTAATACAGACGATTTAAAACGTATTAAAGCAGAACTAGAAACTGGTTTATACCAAGGGGTTAGTACAGTCTTAAACAAAGCGTTTCAGTTAGTACAGGACAATGAGTTTATAGGTGATCCTAGTTTTATTACAGAGCGTGCTAAATTAACTAATGCGGTAACTGCAGACGCTATTATGCGTGTTTACAAAAAATACATAAAAGGACAAAACTACGTAATGACAAGTGTTGTCCCTAAAGGACAATTAGATTTAGCTGTTGCAGACAGTAAACAAGCAACGGTTTGGATAGAAGAAGTTAAGAAAGATGTGGCTAACGAAGAAGTAAGCCAAGGTGCAGAAGCGGTTTACGATAAAACAGTAAGTAAATACGATAGGAGCGAACCCGCTTTTGGCGCATTATCAGTATTTAAATCGCCTACAATTTGGAAAGGCGAGTTGGATAACGGAATGGCTTTATATGGTATAGAAAACAACGAAGTACCATTAGTACAGTTTGATATCACCATTCCTGGTGGACAATTATTAGATCCAAAAGGAAAAGAAGGTGTTGCTAACTTATTTAGTGATTTAATGATGCAAGGAACCGTTAATAAAACTGCTGCAGATTTAGAAGAAGCTATTGGTTTATTAGGTGCTAGAATTAATATGAATAGTGCGAGTGAAGATTTTCATATTACAGGATCGTGTTTGACTAAAAATTTAAATGAAACCATTAAACTTGTAAAAGAAATCATTTTAGAACCACGTTGGGACCAGAAGGAGTTTAGCAGATTAAAGCAAGCATTAGAAACAGGTTTAAAAGGAAGTGAAGCCAACCCAAATGCAATTGCATCAAATGTATTTAATCAATTACTATATGGTAAGGACAGTCGTTTTGGAATTAATAGTTCTGGTACATTAAACAGTACAAAAGACATTACCATAGACGATTTAAAAGCCTACTATAAAAACCTATCTCCAAAAGACGCAACTTTTCATATTGCTGGAGCGATTAATGAGTCTGAAACAGTAAGTGCTTTAAGTCCATTACAAGATTGGAAAGGCGAAAGTATTGCGATTCCTAAAGTAGACGTAGCTTCAACAAATACAGGAGGTACTTTGTATTTTGTTGATGTACCAAATGCAAAACAATCGGTTTTAAATATTGGTAAACTAGCCTTATCTGCAAAAGATGACAATGCTAATAATTTACGTTTTGCTAACGAAATTCTAGGAGGTGGATCAAGTGGACGTTTATTCCAAACACTTAGAATTGGTAAAGGATATACCTATGGTGCATCCTCTAGAATTACAGAACGCGATGCAATAAGTCCGTTTTCCATTAGAAGTAGTGTGCGTGCCAATGCAACACTTAAGTCTTTAGTGATTATTAAAGACATGGTTAACGACTATAAAGACAGCTTTACAGATGCAGAAGTAGACTTAACTAAAAATAAGATTTTAAAGGGTAATACCAGAGCTTATGAAAGTCTTGGTGCACAGTTAGGCATACTACGTCGTATTAGTAAGTATAACAGAGCTAATAACTTTTTAGATCAAGATCAAGACGAATTAATTAATATGTCTTTAACAGATTATAAAGCCATAATAGACCAATATATTACAGAAGACGATATGGTGTATTTAGTTGTTGGTGATAAAGCCACACAATTTAGTGAAGTGAAAAAATTAGGCAAACCAGTTGTAGAATTGGATATCTACGGAAATAAATTATAATTCTAATTTTCTCAAAAAAAGCTACAATTACTAATTGTAGCTTTTTTTTGTTAAAGAAATATTAATATGACCTAAGCTTTATCTTAAAATTTTATTAAAACTCAAGTAATATTGTGTATATTAATTTTGTTGAATTACATTTATATTATAATAATAAAAACACATTATGGAGTTATTAATAAATCAAGCATTAGAATTTGAACAAGCTAAAATGAGTCACATGTCTACAAGTGATAGAGTAGTTGCTTCTAGAGAAGCGAAGCGTTTGATTTTAGCAATTAACGAAGTCTATAAAACAAATAAAGACAATTCTTTAATGGATATTATGAAACGTTTGACTGCAAAGAAAAAAAGAATTGATGTCCGTTTAAATGGAAGACCATCAAGCTAATTTTTCTTTATTTTATATTCAAATTAAAGCCACTTTATTAGTGGCTTTTTTTATTAATTAAAAATCCTATACAGTCTATTAAATCTAGCGTAAACTTTAATAATAGCTAGTTGACATACTATTGTAATTGAGTACCAATTTATTTAATACTAATCGAATCTAGAGTATACTTGAATAAAGTCTATTTTACATACTATTAAAAAAATTGATTGATTATCAATTTATTTAATACGAATCAAATAAAGAAGAGCTTATAAAATATTCTATTTTACATACTATTAAAACTATTGATTAAGTATCAATTGTTTTAATACAAATTGAATCTAGAGTATACTTGAATAAAGTCTATTTTACATAATATAAATTATAGTACACTTTTAATATGGAATAATC
>JALZUT010000119.1 GCA_023300575.1 Olleya sp. | reverse complement strand
TGATGCGTTTAGTAAAGGAAGACAAGTAGATTATGTATTAGGCGAATGGGAAGATGAAGAAATTAAACAACTACCCGAACGTTTTGAAAAAGCTGTAGAGATTATAAAATCTTTTGGCTTAGCAGGAATTAATAACACCATGAATTCTTTTAACGGAAAATAAAAAAGGGAAGCTTTTCAGCTTCCCTTTTTTTATACTATATAAACGCTATTTATTCTATAATAAGCTTTTTGGTTGCGCGTTTTTGACCATCTGTAATATTTAATAAATACAGACCAGATTCAACACTATTTAAATTAATAGTTTGAGTAAACTCGCTAGCATTTTTATATGATTTATCATATACTTTTCTTCCTCTAATATCAAAAACAGTAATTGCTAAATCAGCATCAAAATTACTATCATTAATTTTAATAGTAAATTCTCCATTATTAGGATTAGGATATACTACAAAGTTTGAAAAAGCAGTATCAAATTCGCTTACAGATAAAGAACCTTGAACACATAACTCTAAATCAAAATTATTAATGGTTCCACCATCTTGACCCGTATCATCAACAACAGTTAATAACCAATCTCCACTAGACATTTCACCATAAATCGTAGATAAATCACCTTCTGGTAAAAAGCTTCCTGTAAATGGAGATGATCCTGTTGTTATTGAGCCTCCTGTTGATTCTTGATCAAAAACAGTAGCTGTATAATTATCACCATTTCCACCATTATCAGATGTTAATTCTACAACTGTTCCGTTTGGACTTGTTAATGTTATATCTAAATCGTCATTCCAAGTATGTGTAATGTCTATCGTTACATTTACATCCGTAATAGGAAAATCTCCTACTACATTAATTATAGAAGTATAAGTAACACCTCCGGTAGTTGAAATAGCAACTGGTAAATCTGTAGCAGAAAACACATCACATGTTAAATTTTCTGTTGTAAAATTATTAACTGAAGATGAACTTGCATTTACACATTGGTTAGAAGCTGTTACTCTCCAATAATACTGAGTATTGGCATCTAATGCGGAAGTATAACTATTTGTTTGCACAGTTGCAGATTGTACAATTGTTACAAAACTTGGATCTGTAGAGATCTCTACTAAATAATCTGTAGCATTAGAATCTAAGACCCATACTAAATCACCATCAGCAGCCACTTCTACTGCGCTATTAGCAGGAGACGTTAATGTTGTAGGATTAAGTGTGCTACTAAATACATTTAAAGTCAAATCTACAGATTGAGAAATAGCTCCTGAGACACCTTGAAATGTAAAAGGGTATGATCCTTCTGTTAAAGTTCCTGTTCCAGATATGGTTATTGTTCCTGTTGTACTATCTACTGTTGCCGAAGTAGGACTTATTGTAGCAGTAGCTGAAGCAGGCAAACCAGTAACAGAAAAATTAGTTGTACCGCTAAACCCTAAAAAGGTATTGTATGTAAAATTATAGACTGCATTGCTTGGTTGACAAACGTCAATTTCTGGATTAGAAACAGACACAACAAACTCGGACTCTTGAATAGTAAAATTTGTAGAATTTACAGCATAAAATATATTGTTATTTCCTTCAACAATAACTCTAGCCATAGTAGTATCAGCACCAGTAACTGGAACTGTAACATTGTGAGAACCATCATTAGAAACATCTGACGCAATAGTAAACGGAAATGTTTGACCACCATCAGTAGATAATAAAATATTAACCGTTGGCGTATTTACTGCACCTGTATCTGTTCCAGCGACATCCCAAGTTATTGTTTGCGAAGAACCAGCGTCCCAAGTTACATTTGTTGTCTGTGATGTTACACTAAAAGGACCTGAGTTACCATCTACAGTCACCAACATTTCATCAAAATCTGTCTGGGGGCTTTGACCAACTCCTCCTACTTCTGACCTGTCTCTGACAGTAAGTGCAAAACTTAATGATCTAGAGACAGTAGAAACTGTTTCCCAAGATGTATTTGCAACAGTTTCAACAGGATTCGTTTCTGTTAATTGCCCTACTAAAACTCTATTCAAAATTGGCATATACCTATTTGGCGATGTACTTGGAGGTCTAGACCTCCATACAGCTCCTGTTGTTTTTGTTGGGCCAAATGTACCGCTTGTAGTAACACCATTATCTATTTGCTCCCAAGTATACGTTAATGTATCACCTCCATCTGCATCAGTAGCTGCTCCTTTTAAAATAAAGGCTGTACCCATAGGTATTGTATAATCTAAACCTGCGTCAGCTAATGGTGGATTATTAGTAATAGCAGTTGTCATTGCACATTGATTAGCTCCACTATTAACATTATTTAGTATTTGATCAATACTGTCATAATGAAAATAAGGATCACTATGATCTTGCACGTCATTACCGCCTGTAATACCAGCATAACCCATAATAGTAGTTCCACTTCCAGGCTCTACATTTACTCCTGATCCTTCGGATTGAAAAGACCATGTATGATTAGCTCCCATTTGGTGACCAATTTCATGTGGTACGTAATCTATATCAAAAAAATCTGCCATATAAGGTCCTCCATCGTTATCTACAAAAGAGTGAGCAGAAAACGCACTACCTTTTCCACCTGAACATACACAACCTATACATCCTGCATTACCGTTATTT
>JALZUT010000118.1 GCA_023300575.1 Olleya sp. | reverse complement strand
TTTATTAGGTGTTTATGATGACCCTAATTATGGTGCAACAGCAGCAAGTATAGTTGCACAAGTTGTTCCGGATCTTTTAGATCCAGACTTTGGAGATAATCCAGAAATAATATCAGTAAAATTATATATTCCTTACTTTTCTACCTTAACAGGTACAGACACAGATGGAAGTAACACTTACGAACTAGACTCTATTTTTGGTAATTTAGATCAAGAATATTCATTATCTATTTACAGAAACAAATTCTTTTTAAGAGATTTAGATCCAGAAACAAATTTTGAACAAGACCAAGTCTATTACTCAAATTCTTACAGTGCATCAAATGCATCTATTTTTGAAGATCAATTATTATACTCAAACACTAATTTTAAACCTAGTCCTGAAGAAATCGCGATTACTACTATAGATGACACTACAGAAGAAGAAGCTATAGATCTTAGAGTCCCTGGAATATATATAGATTTAAATAACCAAGAAACAGGTAATCAAAACACTGCTATTGTACCAGTAGATTTTTGGGAAGACTTAATTGTAAATAATCAAGATGAAACTGTTTTTAGTAGTAGCATCGAATTTAGAAATTTCTTTAGAGGATTTGTTATTAAAGCAGAATCAGTAAGTAATCAAGGGAGTATGTCTATGGTTAATTTAAACAATGCACAGTTACTAATTGAATATAAAAACGATGAAGAAGGCTCGGAAACAGATCCTATCACCTATGCGCTAAGTTTTAATGGTATAACTTTTAATGCTTTTGAAAACTTATCAAATTTTCCGGTATTAATGGATGGTAATCAAACAGATGGTGATGACCAACTATTCTTAAAAGGACTCGAGGGTTCTATGACTGTTCTAGATCTATTTGATGGAACTGTTTTAGATCAAAACGGTGACCCACAAGATGCGTTACAATTTTTTAAAGACCAAAACGGAAAATGGCTTTTAAATGAAGTTGATCTCGTATTTTATGTTAACGATTCTGCTGTAGAGGATCCAACAATAGTAAATCCAACAGGTGAAATAATTACAAGCGAACCAGACAGGCTTGTATTATTTGATCTTGAAAATAACATACCAATAATTGATTATTTCTTTGATCAAACTCAAGATTTTGAAGACCCATGTAATTCTTTAATAATACATGCACCAAAACTTGAAAGAGATGCCGACGGGAAAGGAATAAAATATAAATTTAGGCTTACACAACATCTAAATAGTATCTTAAGTGGAGATAGAGAAAACTCTAAATTAGGACTTTATGTGTCCACAAATGTTAATCTTACAGAAACTTCTAACATTGAAGGCACAGATGAAGATGACACACTAAACAGTGTACCTCAAACTTCAGTTATAGCTCCTAGAGGAACTGTATTATACGGGAATACAACTTCAGTTCCAGAAGGCTTTAGAGCTAGTTTAGAAATTTTTTATACTGAATCTCAAAATTAAAAAACTATGTGTGGTATTGTAGGATATATAGGTAAAAGAGAAGCATACCCAATAATAATGGAAGGCTTAAAACGACTAGAATATAGAGGTTATGATAGTGCTGGAATTGCCTTATATGATGGCTCTGAACTAAAATCATCTAAAACAAAAGGAAAAGTTGTAGATCTAGAAAAGCTTGTCAAAAAAGAAATGACTACCAATGGTAACGTAGGAATAGGTCATACAAGATGGGCTACTCATGGTGTACCTAACGACGTTAACTCTCATCCGCATTATTCTAATTCTGGTAATTTAGTTATCATACATAACGGTATAATTGAAAACTACGAATCAATAAAAAAAGAATTAACTAAACGTGGATACACCTTTAGTTCTGATACAGATACAGAAGTTTTAATTAATTTAATAGAAGACGTTAAAAAAAACGAAAAAGTTAAATTAGGTAAAGCGGTACAGATTGCATTAAACCAAGTTGTTGGTGCTTATGCTATTGCTGTTTTTGATAAAAACAAACCTGACGAAATAGTAGTAGCAAAATTAGGAAGTCCATTAGCTATAGGTATTGGTGATGAAGAATTTTTTATAGCAAGTGATGCATCTCCTTTTTTAGAATATACTAAAAAAGCCATCTATTTAGAAGACGAAGAGATGGCTATTATAAGACTAAAAAAAGGTGTTAAAATACGAAAAATAAAAAACGATGCTTTAGTAGCTCCATACATACAGGAGCTTCAAATTAATTTAGAGCAAATAGAAAAAGGTGGTTATGATCATTTTATGCTTAAAGAAATACATGAACAACCTAACGCAATTAGAGATACATATAGAGGACGCTTAATAGCTAAACAAGGTATAATTAGAATGGCTGGTATCGATGATAATATCGAAAAGTTTTTAAATGCCAATCGTATAATAATAGTAGCTTGTGGTACTTCATGGCATGCAGGATTAGTAGCAGAATATATCTTTGAAGATTTAGCAAGAATACCTGTAGAAGTAGAATATGCTTCAGAATTTAGATACCGTAATCCTGTTATCACAGAAAAAGATGTTGTTATAGCCATTTCGCAATCTGGAGAAACAGCAGACACACTAGCTGCAATAAAATTAGCTAAATCAAAAGGGGCTTTTGTCTTTGGTGTTTGTAATGTAGTTGGCTCTACTATTGCTAGAGAAACAAATGCTGGAGCTTATACTCATGCTGGACCAGAGATAGGTGTGGCATCAACAAAAGCTTTTACTACACAAATTACTGTACTGACTTTAATTGCTTTAAAATTAGCTAAAGAAAATGGAAGTTTATCAAAACCCGAGTTTCATCGTCATTTACAAGAGCTAGAATTAATACCAGATAAAGTAAAAGAAGCATTAACAGCAGATGAACATATAAAGACTGTTGCAGCAACATATAAAGATGCAAAAAACTGTTTGTATTTAGGAAGAGGTTATAACTTTCCTGTAGCATTAGAAGGCGCACTAAAACTTAAAGAAATTTCTTATATACATGCTGAAGGTTATCCTGCAGCAGAAATGAAACACGGTCCAATAGCTTTAATAGATGATCAAATGCCTGTTTTTGTTATAGCTATAAACAAAGGACATTATGAAAAGGTAGTAAGTAATATACAAGAAATTAAATCGCGTTCTGGTAAAATTATAGGTATTGTAACTAAAGGAGATAAAGATGTTAAAGCTTTAGCAGATTATGTTATTGAAGTACCAGAAACAATAGAGTCTTTAACTCCTCTTTTAACAACAATCCCATTACAATTACTATCTTACCATATAGCAGTAATGCTTGATAAAAACGTAGATCAACCCAGAAATTTAGCAAAATCTGTAACTGTTGAATAAATATTTAAAGTCTAGATTTGAAAACTCAAAATCTTATAATTCCCTAATAATACAGTACTTATATTGCTAATAATTTATTTTAGAACTGCTTTAATTTTCAAATATTTATTATGCGCGCATAACTTTAAGGTTAATTTTTCTTAATATTTAGTTAAAAAACGTATATTGGATACCTAATTTAACCAAATCTAAAAAATGAGAACAGTCCTTTCAATTATATTGTTGTGTTTTTGCTCAATCGCATTCTCCCAAACAACAATAACAGGAACAGTAATAGATGATGTAAGTCAGCAACCTATTCCTAGTGCAAATGTCATTATAGCAGGAACCTCTTCAGGAACAGCTACAGACTTTGATGGTAACTTCACCCTTACAACAGATCAAAACCCTCCATTTACTTTACAAGTATCAAGTATTGGGTTTACTCAAGAAAAAGTAGAAATTACATCAAAAAATCAAATTATCAATGTTGTTTTAAAAGAAGGATCTTCTTTAGACGAAGTCGTTATATCTGCTTCAAGAACACCTGAACGTGTTTTTGAATCTCCTGTAACAATAGAACGTTTTGGTTTAAAAGAAATTAAAAACACAGCTTCGGCAGATTTTTATGGTGGATTAGAAAACCTTAAAGGCGTAGATGTTAACACAAACAGTTTAACCTTTAAATCTGTAAACACACGTGGTTTTGCAACCTTTGCAAACACACGTTTTATGCAGTTAGTAGATGGTATGGATAACTCTACTCCTGCATTAAATTTTCCTATTGGGAATTTAGTAGGTATGGTAGAAACAGACGTACTAAGTGTTGAATTGTTACCTGGAGCATCATCAGCGCTATATGGTGCAAATGCCTTTAACGGAATATTATTTATGAGAAGTAAAAATCCGTTTGATCATCAAGGAATTAGAGCTTCTTTTAAAAGAGGTATAACATCTCAAGAAGCTTCTGGTAATAATGCTTATACTGACCTTGGTATATCTATGGGACATAAGTTTACAGATAAGTTTGCTGCAAAAGTAAATTTTGGATACTTAAAAGGAACAGATTGGGCTGCAACTAGCGAAGTAGATAAAATTAATCCTTCAAGAACTAGAGCTAACACAAATTATGACGGTATTAATGTTTATGGCGATGAAGTTTCAACTAATATTAGAGCTGCCTCAGGACTAGGTATTATACCAGATGTTGTAGTTAGTAGAACAGGTTATAATGAGCGTGATTTAACAGACTATAATGCAGAAAGTATTAAAGCAGATTGGGGACTTTATTACCGTCCAATAGAAGACTCTAATCTAGAATTGTCTTATGTAGGTAAAGTTGGTACAGGTTCTACAATCTACCAAGGAACCAATAGATATAATATTGATGGCTTCTTCCAGCAACAACACAAATTAGAAGTTAAAAACGATAATTTCTTTGTAAGAGCATATGAAGTTGCAGATAAAGCTGGTGATTCTTACGATATGGTATTTACTGGTATTAACATTAACAGAGCATGGAAAAGTGATACACAGTGGTTTCAAGAGTATATAGCTACGTATGCTGGTATAGAATTATCAGGAAACCCTACTGGTTTAACAGAGCAACAAAAACATAATGCAGCAAGAGCGACAGCAGATACTGGTCGTTTTTTACCAGGATCAACACAATTTGATGCTGCATTTAATAGAAGTATTAATGATCCAGATTTAACTACAGGATCAAAATTTCAAGATGCCTCAAAGTATTTTCATAGTGATGCAAATTATAATTTTGGTGATTTAATTGAATTTGCAGAAATCCAAGTAGGTGGCTCTTTTAGAAGATACAGACTAGACTCTGGAGGAACAATTTATACAGATCTTGATGGTCCAATTTCATACTCAGAATTTGGTGTGTATTCTCAAATACAAAAAAATATAGATCTTGAAGATGAAATGGAAATTAAACTTACTGCATCAGGACGTTATGATAAGTCTGAGTTATTTGAGGGTTTTTTCTCTCCAAGACTATCTGCAGCCTTAACATTAAACAGAAACCATAATATTAGAGCATCTGCGCAAACAGGATTTAGAAATCCAACAACACAAGATTTATTTATTGGTTTAGATGCTGGTAGAGCAATATTGGTTGGCTCTGCTCCTGATAATTTAAACAGATATACTAGAGATTTTAATATAAGTACCGTAGGCCAAACAAATTTTGGGCAACCAGCAACAATTACACAAACTGGTGACGCAGCTTACAATAATTCTTATTCTGCTAGTTCTGTAACTGCTTTTGCAGCAGCAGGAAACCCATCTTTGTTAACTGTAGCTAATCCTGATATAATTAAGCCAGAACAAGTAACTTCTATTGAAGTAGGTTATAGAGGTAAATTCAACAAGATAATCGTAGATTTTAGTACCTATTATAATAGCTACGAAGATTTTATTTCTCAAGAAGTTGTTATTGCACCTTTTTATGGTACAGTTAGTAACGGTGGACTTGACGATGGTGGACTTTCTGCTCAAGCAATAGCTAATGGTGATTTTCAAACGTATAGCACCTTTACAAACTCTAGTGTTGATATAAACTCTTATGGAGCATCTATTGGTTTGTCTACAAAAGTATTGAATGGTTTTGATCTAAGCGGTAGTTACACCTTTACTAAATTAGACTTTGATCAAGCTTCAGATCCAGATTTAATGACAAACTTTAATACACCAGAACATAAGTTCAAAGCCTCTTTTGGTCATACAGAAGTAGTTAAAAACGTTGGTTTTAACCTAACATACAGATTTAGTGATGATTATTTCTGGGAAGCTACTTTTGGAAGTGGTATAGTTCCTGAATTTCATGTCTTAGATGCACAGGTAAACCTTAAAGTACCGAGTTTAAAATCTGTAATTAAGGTTGGTGCTTCTAATCTTACAGGTTCAGAATACTTTACGGCATTTGGTACAGGATTTATAGGCTCTATATATTATGCATCATTAACTATTAATAACTAATAAAATGAAGACATTTAAAAACTTAAAATATTTAGGACTTATTGCTTTAACTATAGGTTTTACAGCGTGTAATGATGAAGAAGATTTTGAAGAATTTTTAGACGAACCACCAATAGATGCTGTTGTACTTCCTGCGTTAGATGCTGGATCAGCAGATTTTTCAAATTACGTAGCATTAGGTGCTTCTTTTACTGCTGGTTTTACAGATGGTGGATTGTTTATTGCAGGACAAGAAGATTCTTTTCCTAATACAATAGCAAAACAATTTGCTAATGCTGGAGGCGGAACTTTTATACAACCTTTAACTGCTGATAACTTTGGTGGTTTGACAGTTGGAGGTGGTAGAATACAAGAACCAAGATTAGTTTTTGGAGGTGCTGGACCAGTACCTTTAGAATCCATTATTGGACCAGTGACTGTTGGAACAGATTTATTTGCGCCTCCAACAGGCCCTTTTAATAATTTTGGTGTGCCTGGAGCAAAAAGTTTTCATTTAGTTGCGCCTGGATTTGGTAATCTAGCTAACCTTTCTGCAGGATTGGCAAACCCATATGCAGTTCGTTTAACTGGTACAACACCTAATGCTTCTATTGTTGAATTAGCTGTAAACCAAAGTCCAACCTTTTTTACATTAAGTGAAATTGGAGGTAATGATGTTTTAGGTTATGCTACAACTGGTGGAGATGGTACAAATCCTATTACACCCCAAGCAACTTTTGACTTTGCTTTAGAAGGAATTGTAAATGCTTTAACAGCTAACCCAAACACAAAGGGAGCGATTGGTAATTTACCAAATATTACAAGTTTAGCTCATTTTACAACCGTAACACATAATGTTATCCCATTAGATGCAGCAACAGCTGCTGCTGTAAATAGTGCTTACGCGCAATACAATGGAGGATTACAAGCTGCTCTTGCTGGTGGACTAATTGATGCTGATGAAGCTGCTAGAAGAACTATTAATTTTGAAGAATCAGAAACTAATGCAGTTGTTATTGAAGATGAATTCTTAACAAATTTAGCTGCATTAGGCTTACCTAATTTTAGACAAGGGACTGCAGAAGATTTATTTGTATTACCAGGTGCTTCTTTTATTGGAACAGAAGATGTAGCTGGAAATCCGTTTACAGTTAACGGTGTAGCAATTCCATTAGCAGATAAATGGGTTTTAACTCCAGAAGAGCAAGCAGAAATTGCTGATGCTACTATGGATTACAATAATTCAATTAATATTATTGCTTCAAGTAAAGGCTTAGCATTAGTAGATTTAAATACTATTTTAGCACAAGCTGCTTCTACAGGAATTGAATTTGATAATTTCAATTTAACTACAGATCTTGTAACTGGTGGATTAATAAGTTTAGATGGTATTCATTTAACAGCTAAAGGCTCTGCAATAATGGCAAACTCTTTCTTAGATGCAATTGATAGTACATATGGATCTAACTTTAGAGCTTCAGGAAACGTAGCAAAAGCTGATGAATTTGGTGTTAGTTATTCGCCATTATTACAATAAATATTATAATTTATATATTCAAAAAAAACACCTTCAACTTGAAGGTGTTTTTTTATGCTTAAAAAAGCTTTAAAAACGACTTTCATTTTAAATAAAATCTCCTATCTTTGCACGCGAAAACCGAAGGTGTTTTCAAACATTTAAACAGCATAATATTAAATAGATAAGTAATGTCAAAAGTTACAGGTAAAGTTGCTCAAATAGTAGGTCCAGTAATCGATGTAGAATTCGGAGCTGGGTCTGAACTTCCAAAAATTTACGATTCATTAGAAATTAAGAAAGCTGATGGTTCATTATTAGTACTAGAAGTACAATCTCACATTGGTGAAGATACAGTACGTACTATTGCTATGGATTCATCGGATGGTTTAAGTAGAGGAACAGAAGTTAACGCTACTGGTGCTCCAATACAAATGCCAGTTGGTGGAGATGTTTACGGACGTTTGTTTAATGTAATTGGAGATGCTATTGATGGTTTAGGTGATTTGCCTAAAGCAGGTGATGCTGGTTTACCAATTCACAGAAGTGCGCCAAGATTTGAAGATTTATCGACTTCTACTGAAGTTTTATTTACAGGTATTAAAGTAATTGATTTAATCGAGCCTTATGCAAAAGGTGGTAAAATTGGATTATTTGGTGGTGCTGGAGTAGGTAAAACGGTATTAATTCAGGAGTTAATTAATAATATTGCAAAAGGACACGGTGGACTTTCTGTATTCGCAGGAGTAGGAGAAAGAACACGTGAAGGTAACGATTTACTTCGTGAGATGTTAGAGTCAGGAATTATCAAGTATGGTGACGACTTTATGCATTCTATGGAAGAAGGTGGTTGGGATCTTCAAAAAGTGGACAAAAATATAATGAAAGAATCTAAGGCTACTTTTGTTTTCGGACAAATGAATGAGCCACCTGGAGCACGTGCACGTGTTGCACTTTCAGGATTAACTATAGCAGAATACTTCCGTGATGGAGCTGGTGACGGACAAGGAAAAGATGTATTATTCTTTGTAGATAACATCTTCCGTTTTACACAAGCAGGATCAGAGGTATCTGCATTATTAGGTCGTATGCCATCTGCAGTAGGATATCAACCTACATTAGCAACCGAAATGGGAGCTATGCAAGAGCGTATTACTTCAACTAAAAAAGGATCTATTACATCTGTACAAGCGGTATATGTACCTGCAGATGATTTAACAGATCCAGCACCAGCAACAACGTTTGCTCACTTAGATGCAACAACAGTATTATCTCGTAAAATTGCTGAGCTTGGTATTTATCCAGCAGTAGACCCATTAGATTCTACTTCTAGAATTTTAACAGCAGATATTTTAGGTGATGAGCACTATGATTGTGCACAACGCGTAAAAGAGTTATTACAACGCTATAAAGAATTACAAGATATAATTGCCATCTTAGGTATGGAGGAATTATCTGAAGAAGATAAAATGGCTGTAGGTAGAGCAAGACGTGTACAACGTTTCTTATCTCAACCTTTCCACGTAGCAGAACAGTTTACAGGGCTTAAAGGTGTTTTAGTAGATATTAAAGAAACTATTAAAGGTTTTAATATGATTATGGATGGTGGTTTAGATCACTTACCAGAAGCTGCATTTAACCTTAAAGGATCTATCGAAGAAGCTATTGAAGCTGGAGAAAAAATGCTTGCAGAGGCTTAAGCCAAATGTAAGTGCTGAATTTATTTCAGCATCTGTTTAATTAAAGAAACTTCCGATTACACGGAAGCTTTTAAATAAAATTTAAAAGATGTATTTAGAAATTGTATCACCAGAAGCTACTTTATTTAGTGGAGAAGTAACAAGTATTGCTGTACCTGGTATTAATGGAGAGTTTGAAATGCTAAACAATCACGCACCTGTTGTGTCACTTTTAAAAGAAGGTAACATAAAAATTTATGGTAACAATATTACTTTAGAAGAAGAAGTAGCAGATAAGTTTACTAAAGCAGATAAAGCTATAGTATTAGCAATAAATTCTGGTACACTAGAAATGAATGGTAACAAAGTAATTGTATTAGCAGACTAATTACTTTTTTATAAATAAAAAATGTCAAACATTAATGTTTGGCATTTTTTTTGCACAGAAGTTAGTATATTTATAAAAACAATGCTATGAAAAATTTACTTTTATTAACAACTTTACTTTTATTAAACACTATAAATGCCCAACAAACAATAGGAGGTGGTAGTGTAGCTTTACTTGATAACTATAATACTGCTAGTATAGGTAGAGATTATAATGAAACACCGTATAAAGGAACTCCATACGCTAACGAAGAATTTATACTAGCTACAATTAGTACAACAAATAAAAGTTTTCCTGTTAGATATAACGTATTTGAAGATCAGATGGAAGTAAAACGCGAAAACTCAGTTTTATTACTTGATAAAAAGCAAACAGATTATGTAATTCATTTAGTAAACAAAACATATCGTTCATATAAAATTGAAAATGATTATCAATTTTTTGCTATTGCATCGACAAATAAACATCTAGATCTCTTAAAAAAAGAGACAAAAAAATTCAATGAAGCTAAAAAAGCTATTAACTCGTATAGTGAAGACCAGCCTGCTCGTTTCGAAGAAATAAAGGAATCATATTACATATATACATTAAGTAATGGTATAACTCAAAAACTACCACAAAAAGAAAAAGACTTTCTAGCTCTTTTTCCAAAAAATAAAGACAAAATAAAAACGTATCTTAAAAAGAATAAGCTAAAACTAAAAAAAGAAGAGGATCTTATTAAGCTTTTAAAGTACATAGACACTTTATTAGAGACAGAGAAAAAAGGATAAAAAAACTAATTAAAACATAAAAAAGCGAAACATTATGTTTCGCTTTTTTTATGTTTATTTTTTAAATTAACTATACCTTTTTAATCACATTTGTGACAATACCCCAAATTAAAAAGTCATTGTCTTCTGTGATTTTTATAATTGGATAATTAGGATTTTCTGGTTGTAGCCATACTTCGCCATCAGATACTCTTAAGCGTTTTACTGTAAATTCGCCATCTAAAAAACAGACTGCTATTTTATTATTTGTTGGCTCTAAACTTCGGTCTATGACTAGCAAATCGTTATCGTCTAATCCTGCACCAATCATAGATTGACCGCTTACTTTTGCGTAAAAGGTGGCTTCTTTATTTTTTACAAGTTCTTCGTCTAAAGACAGACGTTGTTCTTTAAAATCTTCTGCTGGTGATGGGAATCCTGCCGAAATACCTGTGTCAAATAATTGTGCTGCTGCACCTTCTATGGTTTCGGGCGTAAAGAAGGTTAAACTTCCGGATTTGTGTGCTATCATTGGTAAAGTCTTTTTATTGGCTGATGAGTGCGTTAGGGATTGAACGGTCTGTCTGAGCTCCTCGCAGAGAGCGAGTAGTGAAAGCCCGTCCCTTGTGGTAACGTCCAAATTATTTTATTTTACTATTATAATGTCGTTAATATTTGTGGTGTATTTTGGTGATAAGCGTTCTTGACGCATTTTCCAGGTGCGTTTTAAATCTTGATTGCCTATCTTAATTTTATGGTTTTTATACTTAGCGTTTAAGCGATCTATAGATTGCATTAAAGGTACGTGTTTTGGGTCTTCTTTTTCAAAAATATTGAGTTGATAATTATCTACTGGTACCAAACCTGTTACAATTACGCCTGCTTTTTTATATTTTATTCCTTCTTTAAAGATAGTCATTACTGCGCTAACTGCACAATTACTTATAATTAAAGATGAATTTGTTGGACAGGATAGGTTTACGCTTATACTTTGACGATGTTGCTCTAATTCTTTTTTATGCCTATCGCTTTTTAACATGACGATAATAACGTGACAGCTTGAGCCTTGCTTGCGTAGTTTTTCGGCACAACTTGTTGCAAAAGTAGAGATGCGTTCTTTTATATTAGCTTTATCAGAATAGGTGTACTCAAAGCTACGTGTAGTCGCAATCATTTTTTTATCTTTACTGTCTTCGTCTAACTGCAAGGTTGGAATGCCTTCTAAATCGCGTTTTAATCTAGATTCTACCACAGAAAAATTACGTTTTACCCAATCATCTGGTAGTTGTGTAAAGTCAAAAGCGGTTATGCAACCTTTGGCTTGTAAGCGTTTTGATAATTGGCTTCCAATACCCCAAACGTCTTCAATTTGGGTCCATTTTAATGCTTTTATACGCTTGTCTTCTGTATCTATTATGTAAACGCCTTTTGTTTGATTAGGGAATTTGCGTGCAATTTTATTAGCGACTTTAGATAGTGCTTTTGTTGGTGCAATACCAACAGATGTTGGAATGCCTGTCCATTTTTTTATGCGCTTTTTAATTTGCTGTCCATAGTCTTGTAGGTCATACTGCTTAAAACCTTTAAACTCTAAAAACGATTCGTCTATACTATAGACCTCAACATCTGGTGTAAACTGTTTTAGAATATTCATGACACGACTACTCATGTCGCCATACAAAGGGTAATTAGAAGAGAGCACAGTAATACCTTTAGCTTTGCAAAAGGATTCCCATTTAAAAATAGGTGCTCCCATTGGCAAGCCAATAGCTTTTGCTTCGTCACTTCGTGAGATAACACATCCATCGTTATTACTTAAAATAGCGATTGGTTTTTGTTCTAAATTAGGGTTAAATACACGTTCGCAAGAAGCATAGAAATTATTACAATCTACAAGTGCAAACATTGATGTAAAAATACAATAAAAGTGAAATGTTATTTATAAGAGGTGAAAAATTTATTAACTAAATTTAGTCTTCAACATATTCTAAAAGATCACTTGGTTGACAATCTAATGCTTTGCAGATAGCTTCTAAGGTAGAAAACCGAACTGCTTTTGCTTTACCAGATTTTAATATGGACAAGTTTGCGGTTGTTATACCAATAATGGCTGCCAATTCTTTACTTTTCATGTTACGCTTGGTTAACATGATGTCTAGGTTTACTAGTATTGACATAGGCTATATGGTTAGGTCGTTTTCTTGTTGAATATGAAAACCTTGTTTGAAAATAGCAGCAATAAATAATGCGAAAATAATAAGCAAAATATTTACAATTGAAAGAGAGAATACTTCAATATAATCCATACTTAAAAAAAACACCATAGTATAACAAATGAATACTGTTGCTAAAAAAACAGTTATTGCAAATAAGTATAAATACTTTACACATTGTTTAGTAAATAACACTTCCCTCTTAAATGCATTAAACAACAAAACAAGAGGTATTAACAGTGCTAAAGAACTTATTAAAGGCATTATATTTAACATTATTAAGGTGTTTTTATCTTCAATTAAATATGGTATGTAATTTATAGCACTAATAATAACAAGAATTAACAGCATAAGAAATACCCAAAACAATACTGACGAGATAGACTTTTTTCCAAACATTTTTAATTTCATAATAAATTTTATCATCGTTTAAAAATAACAAATATATAAAAATTATTGTTTATCAATAATTTTTATTAAAAAAGATAACATTTAAATTAGACATGTTAATCTCGAAGTTTCGATATAAAAACCTAAAAACTCTTTTTTGTATCTTTAAAAAATATTAATTAACATTAAAGAAATTTCCACTTTCGTGGGATATAAATATGAGCCAAACCTTCAAAACCGTTGCAAAATTCCAGTATTCAGCAGAAGCCCAAATTATAAAAGGGCGTCTAGAGTCGGAAGGCATTCAAGTGTTTTTAAGCGACAACATAACCATAGACACAGACCCTTTAGTAAGTAATGCAATTGGAGGTGTTAAACTTAAAGTATTTACAGAAGACGCTATGCAAGCGCAACAGATTTTAGAAAGCATAAACAAATACTCGATTGATGATGAAGGTAATGCTATACAGTGTCCAAATTGTAATAGTGAGGAAGTTGCAATGTTTTCTACCATTAAAGATTTTAAATCTTTTTTTGCTTTTCTATTTGGTTTTATGTTTGGTACACTTCCCTTCTATTCTAAGGACAAATACAGATGTAATACTTGTGAGACCGAATTTGATATAGAATAATCTTTTTTCTTTTAAAAATGAATTACACCATAAACTACATAAGAAAAGTCCCAATTTGGAGAACCATTTTAGGGCTTTTAACCGCATGTATCGCAATCTACATATTACTAAATGGTGTCTTATTTGGTTTTGTTGCAATTGCACTAAGTGTTGTTGTATTACAAAGCGAAGGTTGTCAAATAGATTTAGAATCTAAAACCTATAGAAAAACCTATTCTATTTTAGGTCTAAACTTTGGTAAATGGAAACCACTTCCTGAAGTGGAATATGTTTCTGTTTTTGCAACTACC
This sequence comes from Olleya sp., assembly GCA_023300575.1. Classification (GTDB taxonomy): domain Bacteria; phylum Bacteroidota; class Bacteroidia; order Flavobacteriales; family Flavobacteriaceae; genus Olleya. The sequence continues at coordinate 18,729 of JALZUT010000118.1, read as the reverse complement.
CAGACTACTGCTGTTTGGGTAAGTTCTGCTTCTACTAACGTTACCGAAAGCATTTATGCCATCAACCTTTTTCATAATAGAAATCAAAAAATTGAAGCCAACGTAACTTTTGACAAAAAAGACGCTTTTGATGTTGCACTGCATTTAGCAGATGCTTTAGAAACTGACATGCTAGACGCTACTGTTACAGGAGACTTTAAATGGATGGATAAAAACGCTTACAGAGATAATGGCAAAATTGTTTACACTTAAACACTAAATATGCTTCCTAAAAAACTAACTAAAAAACTAGAAGAACGTAAAACAAATAATGGATTGCGCCAGTTAGGAATGCAAAATACGTTAATAGATTTTTCGTCAAATGACTATTTAGGGTTTTCTAAAAACGACACTATTTTTAAAGCCTCACACAAATATCTACTAGATAACAACATTGCAAAAAACGGAGCAACTGGTTCTAGATTATTATCAGGTAACTATACCTTATATAACGACTTAGAAAATGACATCAGTCAATTTCATAATAGTGAAGCATCTTTAATTTTCAACTCTGGATATAACGCAAATATTGGATTTTTCTCTTGTGTTCCTCAGCGTAATGATCTTATTTTTTATGATGAATTTATTCACGCTTCAATACGAGATGGTATTTCCATGAGTAATGCTAAAGCCTACAAGTTTAAGCACAATAATTTAGAAGATTTAATACAAAAATATCATACTGAGCGCAATAGAAATGCTAATGACAAAGAGTTAGATATCTATATTGTAACAGAATCTGTCTTTTCTATGGATGGAGACACGCCAGACTTAAAAGCATTCGCCAATTTTTGTACACAACACAACTGTCATTTAATAGTTGATGAAGCACACGCAATTGGCGTTTTTGGTAAAGATGGGAATGGTTTAATCCAAGATTTAGGATTAGAACAACAAGTGTTTGCAAGAATTATAACCTATGGAAAAGGATTAGGTTGTCATGGAGCAGCTATTTTATGTAGTGCTCTTTTAAAGCACTATTTAATCAATTTTTCGCGTCCTTTTATTTACACAACAGGTATAGTGCCTCATGCTTTAGCAACAATTAAATTTGCTTATAAAACGCTAGAAAATACTTCAGAGATTACTCAACTTCATAAACGGATCGCGTTTTTTAAAACTAAAGTCAAAGCGCTTCAATTAGAACAACATTTTATAAACAGTAATTCTGCAATTCAGTGTTGTGTTGTATCAGGTAACGACCAAATCAGAATCCTTTCTAAAACCTTAGAAGATAATGGTTTTAATGTAAAACCCATCTTATCTCCCACTGTCCCAAAAGATCAAGAACGACTGCGTTTTTGTATTCATGCTTATAATACTGAAGCTCAAATAACCAAAGTCTTACAATTGTTAGCTATTTTTGTACTTAATAAGTAACTAGTTAATCTAAAAATGAAACACTTTTTTGTAACCGGAATCTCTACAGAAGTAGGTAAAACTGTTGCGTCTGCAATAATTACAGAAGCGTTGGAAGCCGATTATTGGAAGCCAATACAGGCTGGCGAATTAGATAATTGCGACACTAAAAAGGTAAAACAGTTTGTGTCTAATTTAAAATCGCAATTTCACGATAATTCATATGCATTAAATACTCCGATGAGTCCACATGCTGCTGCAGAAATAGATAATATTGTCATAGACATAAAAGAAGTAACACCTCCAAAAACAAAAAATAATTTAGTAATTGAAGGTGCTGGAGGTTTATTTGTTCCTTTAAACAACACCAATACTATTTTAGACCTTATACAACCTAATTACAAAGTTATAGTCGTTTCTAGACATTACTTAGGTAGTATAAATCACACGTTATTAACGGTAAATACTTTAAAAGAAAAAGGATTTGATGTCGCTATTATTTTTAGCGGAAACAAACATAAAACAACTGAAGACATCATCGTAAAAATGACTAATGCACCAATTATTGGTCGTATTGAAGAAGAACCGTATTTTGATAAGAATGTAATTAAAGAATATGCAGATAAATTTAGAGCAACACTAAATAAAATATAACAGTCATTCCTGCAAATGCAGAACACTAATATGAGCATACAAGAACGAGATAAAAACCACCTTTGGCATCCCTTAACACAGCATAAATTGCATCCAGAAAACCTGGCTATAGTTAAGGCAAAAGGCTGTGTATTAACTGATGAAAATGGTAAAGACTATATCGATGCTATTGCCTCTTGGTATACCTGTATGTATGGACATTGCAATCCTTATATTACAAACAAAGTTTCGGAACAACTACAACAATTACATCATGTTGTTTTTAGTAGTTTAACTCATGAACCTGCTGTAAAACTTAGTGAAGCTTTAATAAAAATACTGCCAGAAAATCAAAACAAACTATTTTTTAGTGACAATGGTTCGACTTCTGTAGAAATAGGAATTAAAATGGCGCTTCAATTTCACTTTAATAAAGGTGAAAAACGTAACACTTTAATTGCTTTTGAAGACAGTTTTCATGGTGATACTTTCGGAGCCATGAGTGTGTCTGGCTTATCGGTTTATAATGGTCCATTTGAAGATTTTTTTATTGATGTAAAACGTATTCCGACTCCTAATAAAACTAATATTGAAACTATTTTAGAGACACTAAAAAGCATCATAACTAATAATAAAGTTGCTGGTTTTATATATGAGCCTTTAGTACAAGGTGCAGCAGCTATGAAAATGCACGATGCAGAAGGTTTAGATCGTATTTTACAATTCTGTAAGGCCAATACTATTATTACAGTTGCAGACGAAGTCATGACAGGATTTGGTAAAACAGGACGTCATTTTGCATCCGATTTTATGACTACCAAACCAGACGTAATGTGTTTAAGTAAAGCCTTAACTGCTGGAATTATGCCTATGGCAATTACCAGTTGTTCTCAAAAAATATATGATGCTTTCTATAGTGACGACATGGCTAAAGGCTTGTTTCATGGTCACACCTACTCTGCAAATCCCCTAGCTTGTACTGCAGCTTTAGCAGGAATAGAATTGTTACAATCTGAGGCTATTCAAAATAATATTGCTAACATAATAGAAGCACACAAAAAATTTAATACACATATTAAAAACCATCCAAAAGTAGCAAACACACGTCAAACAGGAATTATTTTTGCTTTAGATTTAAATATTGAAATGACACGTTATGGCAGTTTACGTGATAGACTTTTTAATTATTTTCTAGATCATAGTGTCTTTTTACGTCCTTTAGGAAACACCATTTACATTCAGGCACCTTATGTGATTACCAAACAAGAACTACAAAAAATCTATACTGTAATTGAAGACGTTTTAAATACACTTTAATCGATAGTTAGATAAGTTTATACAACATTAGCTTTTGTTCCATTTTTAGAAACTTTACTTTTGTAAAAAAGAAATACAAATTGCAAAAACCAATATTCATTACAGCATTACAATCTGTTTCTCCGTTAGGAGAAAACACAGATGCTATTTGGGAAAACTATAAAAAAGATGTTCATTTTTTTACTTTAAAAAACGGACATTTAGTAGCACAATTATCAGCAGAATCTAAAACTAGTATTGAAGCATTAAAAGGGTCAGATTCAAAATATACCAATCTAGATAATTCGGTTTTGTTTGCTATGCTTTCAGCAAGAAAAGCAATAAAGCAAGCACAATGGGAAGGAGAAGATAATTTTGGAATAAACATTGGATCCTCTCGTGGAGCCACTCAACTTTTTGAAAATTTTCATGCACACTATTTAAAACACTACAAAGCCGAAACTTTAAGTTCTCCAACTACTACATTAGGTAATATTTCATCTTGGGTAGCACATGATTTACAAACTCAAGGTCCCGAAATTAGTCATTCTATAACCTGCTCTACAGCATTACACGCCATGCTAAATGGTATTGCTTGGTTAAACGCAGGAATGGCATCTAAATTTTTAGTTGGTGGTACTGAAGCACCTTTAACACCTTTTACAATTGCACAAATGCAAGCGTTAAAAATTTACTCTAAATCTGATGCTCAATATCCGTGTAAAGCTTTAGATTTAAAGAAAAAGGAAAACACCATGATTCTTGGTGAAGGTGCAGCAATGGCTTGTTTAGAAATAGAAGAAAACCCTAACGCTCTAGCTAAAATAACCGGTTATGGTTATGCAACAGAGTTATTAAAGCATAACGTATCACTATCTGCGGAAGCGACTTGTTTTCAAAAATCAATGACGATGGCTTTAGGTAATTTAAATCCTAGTGCAATTGATACAATAGTAACACACACACCTGGAACCCTATTAGGAGATCAAGCAGAAATAAATGCCATACACAAAGTCTTTAAAGACAAAATACCAGCGTTAACAAGTAACAAGTGGAAATTAGGTCACACTTTTGGTGCTAGCGGAATGCTTAGTATAGAATTAGCAGTTTTAATGCTTCAAAAACAAGAATTTATTTCGGTTCCATATATTGAAACTTCGCAACCAAATCAACTTAAAAATATTTTAGTAAATGCTGTAGGTTTTGGAGGAAATGCTGTAAGTATAGTACTATCAAAATAGGAAAGAAATTAATAAAACAGAGTGCTTTTAATAACTCTTTGAAAAAAACAGAAATTTTTAGTGAGTAAATAAAATAGAAAAAGACTATTTTTGAACTACTAAACAGACACCATTTATGAGTGAGATAAGACACAATTGGACAAAAGAAGACATACTAGACATTTACAACAAACCATTGATGGAATTGTTATACGAAGCAGCTACTGTACATCGTTTACACCATGACCCAAATACGGTACAGGTTAGTACTTTACTATCTATTAAAACTGGTGGATGTCCAGAAGATTGTGGTTATTGTCCACAGGCTGCACGTTACCACACAGATATTGAAGGTAATGATCTAATGTCTGTACAGCAAGTAAAAGCACAAGCTTTAAGAGCTAAGTCTTCAGGAAGTTCTCGTGTTTGCATGGGAGCAGCTTGGCGTAATGTTAAAGATGGTGAAGAGTTTGATCAAGTTTTAGAAATGGTTCGTACTATTAATAAACTAGAAATGGAAGTATGTTGTACTTTAGGTATGATTACCGAAAACCAAGCACAACGTTTAGCTGAAGCTGGTTTATATGCTTATAACCACAACTTAGATTCGTCTGAAGAGTATTATAAAAAAGTAATTTCTACGCGTGGTTATGAAGACCGTTTACAAACCATAGACAACGTACGTAAAACAAACGTTACTGTTTGTTCTGGCGGAATTATAGGAATGGGAGAAAAAATTGAAGACAGAGCAGGTATGTTAGTTGCCCTTTCTACATTAAACCCACAACCAGAATCTGTACCAATTAACGCATTAGTAGCTGTAGAAGGAACACCTTTAGAAGAGCAAGAACCTGTTTCTATCTGGGAAATGATTCGTATGGTTGCAACAACAAGAATCATAATGCCAGAAACACAAGTGCGTTTAAGTGCTGGTAGAAGAGACATGAGTAGAGAAGGTCAAGCTATGTGCTTTTTTGCAGGTGCAAACTCTATTTTTGCTGGAGATAAATTACTAACAACGCCAAATCCAGACGTTAATGAAGATATGAAAATGTTTAAATTGTTAGGTTTAAACCCGCAAAAACCATTCATTAAAAAAATGCAACCAGAAACGGTTGAAGCTTCAGATTCTAAATTAGAAGCTTTAGGAGAAAAACCAAAATGGTCACGACCAGATCATAAAATAGAACGTAACGAAGAAGCTAAACAAAAGGCAAAACTTTAACTTAATTAAAGTAATCTAACTAACATTTTAAACTTTGTAAGCTTTTATTAACTTTGATGTTTTAAATTTTTAATATTGAAATTAAATCTTCAAGACATACCAAGAGTAAAGGCTATAACAAAGCAAGCGTTTATAAAAGACTACTTCAAACCTCAAAAACCTGTTGTTATAGAACAGTTTATAACAAACTGGCCAGCATATTCTAAATGGAGTTTAGACTACATAAAAGAAGTTGCAGGTGATAAAACTGTGCCTTTATACGACGATAGACCTGTACATTATAAAGACGGGTTTAACGAGCCTCATGCTAAAATGAAGATGAGCGAATATGTAGACTTACTTAAAAGCCAACCTACTAAATATCGTATTTTTCTTTGGAATATTTTAAAAGAAATTCCGCAACTTCAAAAAGATTTTACTTTTCCAGACTTTGGTTTACGACTCATGAAGGGTTTACCAATGCTATTTTTTGGTGGTCGTAATAGTCATACCTTTATGCATTATGATATAGATCTAGCTAATATTTTTCATTTTCATTTTGATGGCGAAAAAGAGTGTATACTTTTTGATCAAAAACAAAATAAACATTTATATAAAGTTCCACACGCTTTAATTACTAGAGAAGATATTAATTTTTCTAATCCAGATTTTGCAAAATGGCCAGCACTACAACATGCAAAAGGTTGGGTTTGCAACCTTAATCATGGCGAAGTATTATACATGCCAGAAGGCTATTGGCATTACATGCGTTATATAACACCTGGCTTTTCTATGAGTTTGCGTGCGATTGCAAGACATCCAAAAAATTTAGGAAAAGCGATATATAATGTCTTTATAATGCGTAATATTGACAACTTAATGCGACGTATAAAAGGTCAGAAATGGATTGATTGGAAAAACCAAAAAGCCATTACAAATACTAATAAAAATTTATAAAGTTAATACACTATGAAAAAAGGATTACTACTATTTACTTTACTATGTATTGGACTAGTAAACGCACAATCTTTTGAAGGAAAAGGCGATCAAAAATTTCAAATTGGAGGTAATTTCCAAGATTTTGCATCTGGAATTAATGTAAGTTATGATTATGGTCTTGGAGAAAATATTTCTGTAGGTGTTTCATCTACTTACGCTTTAACTATTAAAGATGATAATAGTATTGACGCAGATTTTGGAGACCGTTTTGATATAAAAGTACGTTTTAATGCCAACTTAGGAAACGTTATCAATATTGATGAAAATTTTGACGTTTATCCTGGTTTAAGTTTAAGTACTAAAAACTTTGGAGGACATTTAGGTTTTCGCTATTTCTTTTCTGATGGTTTTGGAGTATACTCAGAATTTAATACACCATTATCAAAATATGATGAAAGTCCTATTGGACCAGAAAATATTCACAATCAATTTACAGTAAGTTTTGGAGCTGTTTTTAACTTAAGATAGTTAAAATATTCATTCCAAAAAAAGCCTTTCAGAATTAAAACTGAAAGGCTTTTTTATGCTTTATTTTATCAATTCATTGACCTTGTCGTAGACCAAATAAGATTCCCATCCTCTATAGAATAAATAGTCAATAAGTTTCTTTTTTTTCTTGTATTTGTCTGTCTCTTTTAAAGAATCGGCTTTTTTTTCGGCTAAATCATTAAAAACTTCGATATACTCATCATTATCAATTTCTGTAAGTGCTTGATTTACATTAAATTTGGATATGTCATTTCGTTGTAGTTCAATAACGATTCGTCGTTTGCCCCATTTTTTAATTCTGAACTTGCCTCTAGCATATGTTTTGGCAAAACGTTCTTCGTTAAGAAAGTTGTGCTCCAAAAGATGAACAATTATAATATCTGAAGCCTCAGGTATCATATTCAAATCTTTTAATTTTTGCCTAACTTCTTTATGACAGCGTTCTTGGTAAGCACAGTAATGTTCAAGTTTTTTTCGAGCTTCATCTACTGTAAAGGATTTAATTTTTTGGTGCATACATCAAAAATAAGCTATAATTAATTAACCAAATTACCCTAAATTATGAAACATATAAAATTACTTTTTTTACTGTTATTTGTAAGTGGTTTAGGATTTGGACAAACGATACTTAGTGTAGGTGACATAGTTATAAATGGTGTGATATCCAATAATTCTGATGAGTTTTCATTTGTTCTACTAAGAGATGTAGAAAACGGGACACAAATTAATTTTGCAGATAAAGGCTGGTTTGCTAGTGGTAGCTTTAGAAACAATGAAGGTATTGTTACTTGGACTGCTGACTCATATCTAACTTGTGGAACAGAAGTTACAATAGTAGAGACTGCTCTAGGTTCTAATACCTATAATGTTAATCATGGTACAGCTATTGAAACAGATACTGGTTTTGCTTTAGCTGCTGGTGGTGATCAAATAATTGCATTTCAAGGTACACAAGCATCACCTACTATTATATATGCTATATTCTTTGCTAGTAATGTTGGTTGGACAGACGCTACTACTAATAATACTTCAGCTCTTCCAACTGGCTTGACCGATGGTGTAAATGCAATTTATATTGGAAATTTTAACAATGGTAATTATGATTGTTCCGTTACATCAGATTCTGCATTAATATTGGCAGCAGTTTCTAATAATGCAAATTGGACTACTAGTGATAATAGAAATCTAATAACTGTTGGAGGTTGTTCTTACTCATGTATTTCATGTCCAAATACTGTTACATGGAATGGTACTAGTTGGGATAATGTTACTGGACCACTATCTAACGATGCTGTTAGTTTAACAGGTAGCTATAGTACGTTTACTAATGGTAGTTTTAGTGCATGTAGCTTAACAGTAAATCCTGGTTTTAGTCTAACTATTGCGGAAGATGATTATGTAGTGATTTTTACAGATGTAACCAATAATGGGCGTATTTTAATACAAGATAAAGGCTCATTTGTACAAGTAGACAATGCAGCAGTTTATGATGATACAGGAAGTAGTTTTTTTGTAACAAATAATACTTCACAAGTAACTAGATCTACTGCAACTATTAATAATTGGTATGAATATACCTATTGGAGCAGTCCTGTATCTAACGAGACTGTAGAAGATGTGCTTTTTACAGCAAATCCTGATAGGCGCTTTACTTTTAATGCCGCGAATTTTGCAGACTTGACTTATGAATTTGATAACGATAATGCAGCTACAACATATACGACTGGAGATATTTTAGATGATATTGACGATAATGGAGATGATTGGCAACCTGCGTCTGGTTTAATGATTCAAGGTGTTGGTTATGCTGCTTCAATGTCTCCTGCATCAATTAGTTTTGGTGGTCCAAATTTTGACCATATCTTTGAAGGCACTTTAAATAATGGTGATATTGATGTTGTTGTAGTAAGAAATGATAATAGTAATAGCACAAGTGCTGTGCCAGATAATAACTGGAATTTTATAGGTAATCCTTATCCTTCTGCTATAGATGTAGATTTGTTTTTCCTTACTAATCAATGGTCAACATCTAATACAACAGCTACATTAGATGGCAGTATTTACTTATGGTCGCAAAACACACCACCTAGTGATACTTCTAACGGAAATGAAAATGTAAATTTTTCTGGAGCAGATTATGCTGTTATTAATGGAATGGGTGAAAATGCAGGAGGAGATGGAATTATTCCAACTAGACATATTTCTTCAGCTCAAGGCTTTTTTGTTAACTTCGTTGATACTGCAATTAGAGCATTACCAACTGGAACTGTAACCTTTAGTAATAGTATGAGAGTTAGAGATAATAACACTCAGTTTTTAAGAACTAATAATGAAAGTGTTGATTCTGGTATTGAAAAATTCAGATTAAACTTAACTTCTGATAATGGTGTTTTTAGTCAAGTTTTTATAGGATATAACGCTACAGCAACCAATAATTTTGATGGGTCTTATTATGATGCAGTTAAAAATCTATCTTCAAATAATAGTGTTAAGTTTGGTAGTATAATTAATAACAACCCAAATATCTATGCCATTCAAGGTAGAAGTATAAACAGTTTAAATCAAAATGAAGTAGTACCATTAGCTTTTTCAACCTCAATTGATGTTGCTACAATTTATAACATATCATTAGCTTCTATAGAAGGTAATTTCTTAACCAATAACACAATTTATTTAAAAGACAATTTAACCGCAACAATCCACGATTTATCAGCATCTAATTATTCTTTTACATCTGAAGTAGGAGTATTTAACGACCGTTTTGAAGTGGTCTTTAACAATGCTAGTTTATCTACAAATGATTTTGTTTTAAACAAAAACAACCTATCTATAATAGAATTGCAAAACGACAATGTATTATTTAAAACAGGAAGCGAATTAACTATTAAATCTATACAGATATTTGATGTGTTAGGTAGAAACTTTTATACTTTTAAAGGTAATAGTAATACTGAAACTTTTAACCTTGCTAAATTAAGTCAAGCAGCTTATGTTGCACAAGTTGAATTGTCTAATGGACAAACAATAAGTAAAAAGGCAATTAAAAAATAAATAAAATAAAACTAGTTCTTAGATTTAAAAAAGCTTCAACTTTACAATTGAAGCTTTTTTATAGACTATATTTTAGAGATATTATTAAGTTTCTTCCTGGTGCAGAAATACCAGAAGAATAAGTTCTATAACGTTGATCGGTTATGTTTTCTAAGGCTGTAGTAATAGTAATATCATTTCTTATTAGATATTGTGTTCTAAGATTTAGCGTGTACCAAGAAGGTGAGTATGGGTTTCCGTTTTCATCTAAAGCATATAGATAGTCTTTTTCACGCTCTGAAGGTGCTAATTGATTAAACGATAAAGCGTTATTATAGTTTATAAAACCATCGACTTTAAACTTGTTTTTTTGCCAAACCAGATGCGTATTACCAAAATCTGGCGCTATATGTCTAACTGGCACTTCAATACCACCTGTCTCTTCTGTACCTCCAATAATATTATATTGTGAGGTTAATTTTAATTGTTTAGAAAAATTAACTTTTGCACCAATTTCAAAACCATAAATCTGAGATTTAGAAGCATTCTGTATGGATTGCACATTACTTAAATCGCCATCAAATAGTATTTGGGCTTCTCCATTTAGCTCACTATCACGTCTTACCAAAGCATCATCTAAATAGGTATAGTAGGTTGCCATATCAAAGACTACAACTTTATCAAAATTAAGTCTTAGACCTAATTCTCCGCTATATGCATATTCTGGTTCCAGATTATTATTTGGCACTACAACACTTCCTGGCTCTGAGTCAAAAACCTTTCCTATATCATCAATATTAGGTGCTCTAAAGGCTGTAGATAAATTAAACTTCCATTGTAAGGTATTATTAGGTGACCAAGTTAAACCAGCAGTTCCTGTTAAAGCATTTGCATTATTATTTGACTCAGAAAAAGGGAGGTTTAAAAACTGATTGTTTTCTGTAAAATCTGCTTTTTCTGTAATAGTGTTAAAACGTAGTCCAGACTGAAATACAAATTTTTTATTAGGCTTGTATTTAAAACTAGCATAAGCAGCTAATGATTGCCAAGTTGAACCATCAGGATATCTAGAAACTGATTTTTCTGTTAAACCTGTAGTTATATTTTCTGTTACACCAGAAGAACCAACTTTATTATACACATATTCAAATCCATAAAACAAGTTGGATTTTGAATTAATTTCTTTTTCAAAATCTAAATTAAAAGATAATGCGTCAACCGACTCTTCTCTAATACGCCTTTCTACATCCTGAAAATCTCTATCAATTCTACTTTCTTTAAAATTTTGATAAGCAAAAGTTGCTTTTATATTATCATAAAGTGACCCATTACTACTTCGTTTTGTTACTCTTAAATTGGACATAAACCATTCTTGTGGTCCATAAAACCATTCTGCAGAACGCAACGTATCTCCTCTTGGTCTAATTAATCTATCATACCTGGGATTATCTGAAGTTGTTGTATAAAATAGACCTAAATCAACGTCTAAATCGTCTATAGGTCTATAACTAACCTTTTGCATAAAATTAACCTGACTATACCCTGTAAACTTCTGGATTTTAGGATCATTATTTACAACGATAGCATCTTCATTATTAGTCGTGACTACAAATTCTGGTCGTAAATAATCGTCTGGACCATGACTACCCATTCTTAAATCATCAAAATCTGTATAACTAGCATTAGTCAAAAATGCCCATTTTTTGTAACCAAAATTTAAATCTAAATGTGCTGTTTTTTCTTGACTTGCTGTTGCATAACGTACTAAAAAATTACTTTTAGTTTTTAAACTATCTGTATAAGAAAACTCTGGTTTTTTTGTATAGAAACTCATAACACCTCCAATAGCGTCACTACCATAGATGATAGAACCTGCACCAAGTGTGACTTCTGTATTTTGTATAGATAGTGGATCTATAGAGATCACGTTTTGAAGATTACCTCCTCTAAAAATGGCGTTGTTCATTCTAACACCATCTATAGTAATTAATAATCTATTAGTAGAAAACCCTCTAATCATAGGGCTTCCTCCTCCTAATTGACTTTTTTGGATGTATACTTGTCCTGTAGCTTCTAATAGGTCTGCACTAGTTTGCGGATTATTAAAGGCTATTGTTTTAGCATTAATAGTTGTTATAGTTTTAGGTATTTCTTTTCGGTCTTGACCAAAATTTGAAGCAGAAATCACGATTTCATCTAAACCTTGTTCGCTAGAAGTTAAATAGACAGTGTTGTTAGTGATATTTAATTTTCTAAATTGTGTTTTATTGTGTGATAGATGCTGAAAATAAATTAATTCCGTTTGAGAAAACTGGTCCAAATTGGCTTGACCATCAAAATTAGTAACTTCGCTTTTAGTCTGCTCTTTATTATAAATAGCCACACCAACTATTGGTTGCTTAGTTGTTTTATTTAAAACCTTAATTGTTTGCGCAGATGTTGTTAAACCGAAACAAATCAGAAAAAAGAAACAACAAAAAAACTTTATATTTTTAGTTAAAAACGTCATTAAGGATCTGCAAAGATTTTGGTTTTTTAAAGTTGCCCAAATGTAATTCAAAATATACTAAAATAAGAGCCAAAAACGATTGTCTTTGTTTAGCATTAATTTTAATACTATTTAACTCATCAAATGTTGTGCCTAATAGTTGTTTGAGAAGTGTTAAATTTTCGCTAGAAACAGAATATTTAGATCTATTTTCATGCTGAAATTCGCCATCTACTAAATTGAAATAAGAAGCAGTTTCAATTTGTGATTTATCAGGATAAAAGCCTAAATATTTAGTTAATTCTAATAGAAATAATAAATGAAAATTTGAAAAACTTGAATTTGCATCCAACCATTGTAAAGTGGTTTGAAGGTAACTATAAAGACCATCATTTTGTTCTTCTTCTTGAAGTGCGTGTGCCAACACATCTGCTAAAAACATTACTATTGCACTCTTTAAAATATTAGTATGCAAAGTCGTGTATAAAAAATGAGTTTTTATATCTTTTATGTAGTGTAATGATCTTGAAGATTTATAATCTGTTTCTAATTGAAGTTGAGACAGTAATTGAAAATACGCTACTTTTTTATTACTTTTTTTGGACGCAAAAACCCCTTTTAACAAGTAACTTATTATCCCTTGTTGTTGCGTGTAGCATTTTACAATTAGATCGTTATCTTTAAATCTAAGTTTAGAAAGGACTATTGCATTTGTTGTGGTTAACATTATCTAACAACCATTACTTTTAGAACTCTAGTCTCTAAAGTATCCAAGTTGCTTAGCATAACAAGGTATACACCTGATGCAACTATATTACCGCCTAAGTTTTTACCGTTCCAAAGTGCTGTACCACCATCGATCTCAAGGTTAAACCCACTAAATCTAGAGTTAGTTCTAGACTCTGCTTCTGCTACAAGATTACCTTCTATATCTGTAATTTTGATATTTACATTATCTGATATATCTCTTATTTTAACCTTTTCGGATACAATATCAAATCCTGGTCTTACTGGATTAGGAAACACAAAAGCATTTTCTAAATTTTCTTGAGGTTTTGAAGAATCTGATTTAAAAGAAACCATTCCTTTATCTGTTGCAATGTAAATAATTCCGTTTTCATCGTCAATATCTACATCTAAAATATCATTAGTTGGTAATGGTGAATTATCTGTTGTAAAATGAAATATAGTTTCTTGTCCATCAGAAGAAAAAAAATAAAGACCTGTATCTAAGGTAGCTACCCATTTATTGTTTGAACCATCTACTTCAATATCTGAAATAAATTGCTGAAAAAGTAATTCGCTAGCCTCGCCATTATCTAGTACAATAATGTCATCTACTTCAGGTGTGCCTTCAATAAACTCTTGTGTGTTAAAAACAATTCTTAATCCTTTATCAGTACCTAACCAAAGTTGTCCATTTCTATCTACAGCTACTGTTTTTACAGAAGGGGAAGGTATTCCTAGTTCTTCACTTGCATTATTATTAAGGGTAAGGTTACTCCCGTTTTTGTTTAAACCTATTAAACCAAACCTATGAGAGCCCATAAAAAAGTTACCCTCACTGTCAAAAACAGTATCAAAAAATCCATTTTCATCAAAACGATCAGGGATTATGTCCTCAACACTAAAAGAATTCCATTGTCCATTAGATAATATATTTAATGGTAAATCTACTCTTCCATTCATAACCCACAAGTCTCCATTATCATTAAATTGTGCAGTTGAAGTTAAATGAAAATTACCAGCAAAGGGAGTAATGGTACTGTTATTTTCATTATAAAAATTAGAAACTTCACTATCTGTAAGCTCTAATAAACCGGAAAAATATGATGTAACATATACTTGATTAGGGTTTAAAGGATTTACTGCTATCCCTGAAAAGAAAAAAGGACGAGTAACTGTTTCGTCAATTTCTCTGAAAGTAATATTATCCCACTGATCTCCATTAAGGTGACTTATTCCGGTTCTTCTAAATTCGTTACTTGCAAAATTTAAGATGGCATTATGCCCACCATGTGTTCCCCAAAGTTGGTTACCACTAAAATCTATTTTAAAAAATCTGTTTTTTAAAGGACAACTTGGATGAATTTCTTCAAAAGTAGTAGGATCGCTAAAAGTAGTTTTTAAAACCCCTAATCCTGAATTACCGTTTACTGTATTAGCTTTAGATCCAATATAGACTTCATTGTCATTAGCTACAATTGCTGTATTCAAATCTGAAAACTCAGTAGCATCAACTTCTATATTTATAATTTCATTAAAACTACTAGAAAAGACTTTTACAACGTTTGATGCTGTAATAACTAATTGATTATCAATAGATTTAAATCCAGATATATCTTGCGGAAATGATATTTCTTCAACTATTGCAGTATTTACAACTTCATAAACCTTATTGTTACTTGAAGCAGCATATAACTTATCATCTACAGTTTGTACACCTATCCAATTGTTTTGATTAATATTTTGCCATTCGGAAGCATCAATTAAATTTGGGTTACTAATCTCTCCTCTAAAAAGTCCAAAATCTGAAGCTGCATATATAAAACCTTCAAAAACATCAGATTGACTAACATTAATTTGGGCATTGTTTGGACCTATAAAAAAAGAATCGCCAAATTCTAATTGATTAATATCAAAAACCGATACCCCAAAACCAGCAGAAATGTATACGGCATCTTCATCTCTAGAAAAATGATTAATTATTTTACTAGCTGCAGGTATTGTTTGTTTTTCTAAGATATCAACTACACTTAAAATAGAGTTATCTGTTTCATCATAAACTTGTATTAAACCATTGTCATAGCCTATTAACAAAATAGATCTATCTTCAACGTATAAAATAGTAGAGATGTTATCTCCGGAAAGCCCATCTATAGTTGATAACGTAGTGATTTCATTAGAAAAAAAATCGTAAGTAAAAATAGCATTTGTTGCTGCAGCAAAAAGCCTGTCTTCTGTTTTACTAATGTCTTGGATGTCTAAATAACTAAAATGACCAGTCCAGTTTTCTGTAAAATCTTGCGCATAATTATTTAAAATACTAAAGTATGTTAAAAAGCAAATAACTATCTTAAGAGTGCGCATTATGATATTTTTAATACAATATTAATCATAAACCGAAATTACTGATTATTATTGTATTTTAAGCACGCTTTTTATTAAACAATATGCTATTTACAGATCCTATTTTTTTGTTTTTGTTTTTACCTTGCGTTTTAGGTTTTTATTATTTAGCTCCTAATAAGTTAAAAAACTTAGTGCTTCTTCTTTTTAGTTTAGTGTTTTACACTTGGGGAGAACAAATCATGGTATTACTACTCTTATTATCTGCATTAGTGGATTTTAGTGCAGGTCTAATAATAAATAAAGGGTATCGAAAATTAGGTCTCTATTTTTCTTTTATCTTTAATATCGGAATTTTATGCTATTTTAAATACGCTTATTTTTTAACTACTAACTTTTCTAATCTTTTAGAGATTTTTGGGCTTAATGTAGATTATTCTTCCTCATTTATAGATGTTACATTACCCATAGGTATTAGTTTTTTTACTTTTCAGACAATGTCTTACACTTTTGACGTCTATAGAGGTAAAGTAAAAGCAAACAAAAATTTTATTGATTTTGCTTGTTATGTCACACTCTTCCCTCAATTAATTGCTGGTCCAATAGTTAGGTATTCTGAAATTGAAGCAGAATTGCAACAAAAAAACATGCGATTAGACCAGTTTTATGAAGGTTGCAAACGTTTTATTATAGGACTCTCTAAGAAAATGCTAATTGCTAATAATTGTGCTTTTTTTGCTGATGCTGTTTTTAGTTTACCTAATAACGAACTGTCAATGTTAATAGCCTGGTTAGGTATAGTTTGCTACGCGCTTCAAATATATTATGATTTTTCCGGGTATTCTGACATGGCAATAGGTTTAGGCTTAATGTTTGGTTTTACATTTCCCGAAAACTTTAACTACCCTTATGTTGCAAAGTCTATTAAAGATTTTTGGAGACGTTGGCACATTACTTTATCAAATTGGTTTAAAGATTATTTGTACATCCCGCTTGGAGGAAACAGAAAAAGCGCTACAAAAACATATATAAATTTAATTATAGTCTTTAGTATAACTGGTCTTTGGCATGGTGCTAATTGGACGTTTTTAATTTGGGGGCTTTGGCATGGTTTATTTTTAATTATCGAAAGATTAGGCTTTAATAAAATGCTTAAAAAAAATCATGTAAGCCTGTCGCATCTTTACACATTATTAGTTGTATTATTTGGATGGGTTTTTTTTAGAAGCGAAACCTTAACACAAGCTATAAACTACATTATAAAAATGTTTGACTTTAAGTCGCAAACTAACTTTAGCTTTTTTAATTTTTATTTTAATAAAGAAGTTATTATTGCTTTAATTATTGGTGTTTTCTTAGCAACACCATTATACAAACATCTACTTAATTATTTTAATAAAAAATCTAACAAATCACTAATATACAAGTCCTATAAGGTATTTAATTCAATAAGTTTACTACTGCTTTTTCTAGCATGCTACTATTACATAGCTACAAATGCATATAACCCTTTCATCTATTTTAAATTTTAAATGAAATCTAAAAACTTATCATACAAAATTTTTATAGCTGCATTTTTAATTATGCTAATTACACCTAATATTGTATTGCTATTTGGTTTAGAAAAAGGGTTTACTAATAATGAAAATATTGAATTTGAAACACCTCCTAAATTTAATCTTAAGCAACCAAATTCTACTTTAAAAAACTACAGAAATTATTATTTGGGCAATTTTGGATTAAAAAAAACATTGGTCAATCAATATGTGTCTTTTAAATCTGATTTATTAAAAGAAAACCCGCTTCCTGACAAAGTAGTAGTTGGAAAACAAGGTTGGTACTTTTTAGGTAACTCTTATAAAAAAGTACTAAATAACACTTTTAATAATACTCAAGAAAAAACACAAATTAACCAAGTTGTTTTAAACTTAAAAATAATATCAGATTATTTAAAAGAAAAAGACATCCTCTTTTATTTAACTGTTGCACCAAATAAGCACAGTATTTATAAAGAGTATCTGCCTTATAAATTAAGTCAAAATAACACGTTTTACAATGAGGTTATAAAAGGGTTAGATAAAAACAACATTAATTACATTAATCTAAATACGCATTTACTAGAAAAGAAAAAAGAAGATAAAGTATATCATAAAACCGATACACATTGGAATAGCCTAGGTGCATTTTATGCTTATCAAGAAGTTATTAAAACGCTTGAAAAAGATGTAACTATTAAAACACCATCATTAAATGATTATACTGTTAATAAAACTATTAAACCGGTAAACAACTTGTCTAAAATGATAAATGTTTACAAAGAAGAACAAATTTTTAAATTCACTAAAAAAGAAAGCAGTAATGTAAAGACTTTATCTAATAAAAATGATAACCTAATTTTTAGTAATCCAGATAAGCAATTAAAATTGTTGATGAGTAGAGATTCATTTTCTGATGCTTGGATTGGTTTTTTTAATGAAAGTTTTAAAAATACAAGATTTATTAAAAACTACAAACAAATCACACCTCAACTTATTGAACAATATAAACCTGATATTGTTATTTTTGAAATAGTTGAACGCAACCTTTCTAATTTAGCAAAACCTATTTTACTAAAAAACCCTTAATTATAAAACAATTAAGGGTTTAATAATATATTCAGATATAAATATTACACAACTCCTTGAGCTAACATTGCATCTGCTACTTTTACAAATCCAGCAACATTTGCTCCTTTTACGTAATCTATGCTACCATCTTTCTGCGTTCCGTACTTTACACAAGACTCATGAATATCATTCATAATCTGCTTAAGTTTTGTATCTACCTCTTCTCTAGTCCAATTATATCTTAAAGAATTTTGACTCATTTCTAAACCAGAAGTTGCAACACCTCCTGCATTAGAT
>JALZUT010000117.1 GCA_023300575.1 Olleya sp. | reverse complement strand
TTATAGGTTATATAATGCTGTGGTTTTTATTTATACCAGGTAAACCTTATCTGTTTTTATATGCACTTCCTTTCTTCTCATTTGGAATTGGAGGTTTATTTACAATTATGATGTCTATGACTGCAGATGTTATAGATTTAGATGAGTTAAATACTGGTAAACGTCGCGAAGGTATTTTCGGAGCAATTTATTGGTGGATGGTTAAGTTTGGTTTCGGTATTGCTGGTGGTTTAACAGGTTTAATATTTTCAATTATTGGATTTAAATCTGGAGCGCCTACACAAACTGAAGAAGCATTGATAGGATTAAGATTATTCTTCTCCGGTTTACCAATTCTTGGAACTTTAGTTGCAATATATGTAATGAGTGATTATGACATCACACAAGAACGCGCTAATGAAACCAGAGCAGAATTAGATAAGCGTAAACAAGAAAACTAATTAAACACAGGTTGTTATGTCTATTAGAAAAAAAAAAATAATGTCTTTAGCAGGTTTAGATTTTGCATCTAAATCTAATAAAGATTTACAATCTATTTTTAATACCGTTTTAAATAACGGTATGCATGGGCTTTGTTTTAGTCCTTATGAAGAAGGACAAACCGCAGGAGACCCTTTAAACGAAGCGCAAATTAGAAGACGCATGCAGATTATCAAGCCATTTACAAAATGGATACGTACATTCTCGTGTACAGATGGTAATGAGCTTATTCCAAAAATAGCAAAGGAATACGGAATAAAAACACTGGTAGGTGCATGGTTAGGTGACGATTTAA
Organism: Olleya sp.; assembly: GCA_023300575.1. GTDB lineage: Bacteria > Bacteroidota > Bacteroidia > Flavobacteriales > Flavobacteriaceae > Olleya. The sequence goes on along the minus strand of JALZUT010000117.1, from coordinate 10,276 downwards.
AAATTAATAATCTTGAGATTGAAGGTCTTATAAAGTTAGCAAAAGAAGGTTATGTAGATATTGCAGCAGTTGGTAATGAAGTGATGTATCGTGGTGATTTAACCGAAGAAGAGCTACTAAAATATATGCAACACGTTAAACATGCAATTCCAAATACACCTATGGGTTATGTGGATGCCTATTACGAGTTTACAGACAGACCAAAAATAACAGAAGCATGTGATGTGATTCTAGCAAATTGCTACCCTTTTTGGGAAGGTTGCCCATTAGAGTATTCTTTAATTTATATGAAAGAAATGTTAAACCAAGCTGTGACTGCAGCAAATGGTAAAAAAGTAATTATAACCGAAACGGGCTGGCCAAATTTTGGTTCAAATTTTGAAGATTCTGTTCCATCTAATGACAACGCAATGAAGTATTTTATAAATGCGCAAAACTGGTCTAAAGATGCTAATATTGATATGTTTTACTTTTCTTCTTTTGATGAATCTTGGAAAGTAGGAACTGAAGGTGACGTTGGAGCATATTGGGGTATTTGGGACAAAAATGAAGTGCTTAAATTTTAATCTCAATAATAGTATCGACTAATAGAATACGTTATATTTTTTTATATTTATTCAATAAAATTTGCATCAAAAATGAAAAATAGCAACACAATACAATACTTAGTATTCCTCTTTTTTGTCACTATTTTTTTTAGTTGTCAAAATGAATCTAATAGAGATTTATATCCAGAAACACTAGTTGGTGGTTTAGAATTATTATCACCAGAAACAACAGGAATAGATTTTAGTAATACCATCAAAGAATCTACTTTTTTTAATCACTATTACTACAGTCAAATGTATGTAGGTTCTGGTGTAGCAATTGGCGATCTCAATAATGATGGCTTACCTGATGTCTTTTTTGGTGGTAATCAAGTTGAAGATAGATTGTATCTTAATAAAGGAGACTTCAAATTCGAAAACATTACTAAATCCTCTAAAATCGCACAAAATTCTGGATGGACTTGGGGTGTAACTATGGCAGACGTAAATGCTGATGGGTATTTAGATATTTATGTAAGTAGAAATGGTATTTCAGCAAATCCTCAAGATAGAAGAAATCAATTATATATCAATAATCAAGATTTAACGTTTACAGAGTCAGCGATACAATATGGTCTTGCCGATTATGGTTTTTCTACACAAGCGGTTTTCTTCGACATGGATAATGATGGAGATCTGGATATGTATCAAGTTAATCAAGTGGCTGATAAAAAATTACTGCTAGTCAATAAAATTCCTCGTGATCAATTTAAATTTTTTAGAGATAGATTATATAGAAACGATAATGGTCGATTTAAAGAGGTAGCAGCACAAGTTGGTATTTCTACAAATGTCTCTTATGGTTTAAGCGTCAATGCAACCGATTTTAATAATGACGGATTTATGGATTTGTATGTCGCAAATGACTACGCAGAGCCCGATTTTATGTATTACAACAATGGAGATGGGACTTTTAAAAACGTCATTAACGAAAAATTAAAGCATATTACCCAATTAAGTATGGGTTCAGACACAGGAGATATTAATAATGATGGACTTTTAGATTTTATCACTACAGATATGACTCCCGAAGATCATTATAGATCCAAAACAAATATGGCTTCTATGAGTACAGAAGCATTTCATACGTTAGTAGAAGCAGGAGCACACCGACAGTACATGTCTAACACTTTACAAATTAATACAGGTGAAGGTACATTCTCAGACATTGCAAATATGGCTGGTGTAGCATTTACAGATTGGAGTTGGGCAAGTCTTTTAGTAGATCTAGATAATGATGGATGGAAGGACATTATAATCTCTAACGGAATTAAAAAAGACGTAGATAATAACGATTATAGAAATAAAGTACAAAGTCTAGGAAAAAACACAACTGCAGAAAATTTATTTAAACTTAGTCAAGAAACACCTTCTCAAGCAATCCCGAATTATGCATTTAGAAATAAAGGAAACTTAGAATTTGAAAAAGTGACTAAAGATTGGGGTTTTGATATACCTAGTTTTTCAAACGGAATGGCTTATGGAGATTTAGATAATGATGGCGATTTAGATGTTATTACAAATAATATAGATGCGCCTGCTTTTGTTTACGAAAACAAAGCAACAGGTAACTTTTTAAAAATTGATTTTGAAGGCTCAGAAAACAACACGTTTGGTATTGGGGCTAAAGCAATTATTTACCATAACGGAAAAACACAAATTGCAGAAAACACAGTAACAAGAGGTTTTATTTCTTCTGTAGAACATAATGTGTTTTTTGGATTAGGAAAAGATACAGAAGTAGAAAAAGTAGAAGTAATCTGGCCTAATGGTAAGGTTAATGTTTTTGAAAACGTAAAAGCAAATAGAAAACTAATTGCAAAATTTTCTAAAGCAGAAACTAAACTGAAAGATGAGGAAAAAAGCAAAACACTTGTTACTCAAATTAAAACAAAAGATTTAAGTATAGATTATAAGCATCAAGAAAATGAGTTTGACGATTTTACTGAAGAGATATTACTACCTCATAGTTTATCTCAAAATGGACCTTTTTCAGCAGTAAAAGATGTAAATGGTGATGGTTTAGAAGATTTATTTATTGGTGGAGCAGCCAACCAAAGTGGCGTTTTATACATACAAAATAAGGCAGGACAGTTTGCTAAAAGTGCATCACAACCTTGGTCAAAAGATAAAGGATCAGAAGATATGGAGTGTCTTTTTATTGATGTAGATGGCGATAAAGACTTTGATTTATATATAGCAAGTGGTGGAAACGAATTTAAAGCAGGTAACCCACTTTTAAGAGATAGATTATATGTCAATAATGGTGAAGGCCAATTTATCAAGATAAACAGCTTACCAAATATAGCACAAAGCACACAATGTGTAAAAGCTTCAGATGTAGATAAAGATGGAGATATGGATTTATTTGTTGGTACAAGGTTAATTGCTGGTCAGTACACTTTTCCTGCAACAAGCTATATTTTGATTAATGAAAACGGAACATTCAAAAAAGCAGATCAAAAAAGAGCTCCAGCATTAAGTAGTATTGGTATGGTTACAGATGCTGTGTTTACTGACATAGATAATGATAATGATGAAGATTTAATGCTGGTTGGCGAGTGGATGCAAATTAAACTACTTATAAATAATGAAGGTAGTTTTAAAGACAACTCAAAAAGTTATGGACTTGATGATACTAGAGGTATTTGGTGGTCAATTACTGCAAAAGATTTAGATAATGATGGAGATGATGATTATGTAATAGGTAATTTAGGTAAGAATAATAAATTTAAAGCTTCAGCAACACACCCTTTTAAAGTATATGCTAACGACTTTGATAATAATGGAACAAATGATGTAGTGTTATCTAAATTCTATAAGGATGATTATGTCCCACTTAGAGGTAGAGAGTGTACTAGTATGCAAATGCCAGATGTAGCTGAAAAATTTAAAGATTACCACAGTTTTGCATCAGCTAAATTAATAGAAATATTACCTGAAGATAAAATGGAGGATGCTATTATTTATGAAATTAAAAATTTTGAAAGTATTATTTTAATTAATAATAACGGAGAATTAGTAAGTCAAGCATTACCTAATGAAGCTCAGATCTCTCCAATAAAGTCTACCTTAATCTTTGATATTAATAAAGATGGTCATCAAGATATTATTACAGTAGGTAATCATTATGGTGTTGAAGTAGAAACAGCACGTTATGATGCAGGATTCGGAACCATTCTTTTAGGAGATGGTAAAGCTAATTTTAAATCTGTATCTCCAAGTCTAAGTGGTTTTTATGTACCTTATGATAGTAGAGAAATCACGCAACTAAAATTACAAAATAAAGACCTGATTCTTGTAACAAATAATGATGCTCAACTCTCTTTTTTTAACTTAAATCTTTAAAATCAAGTTTGTGCAGGTCTTTTGTTAAGAGCTAAATAGTGTTGTGTTTTTCTAAACATCTGACTTAAAATGGTTTAAATTATATTATTAGCGTCTATTTATTTTGTTTTTTTCTACTTGTATGGTTTTTGTATAGGTGTTAAATAGTTGATGATTGAATAATTATCATTTAATTGTACTATTATTAATTTAATCTTAAAAAATTATGAAAAAAATTACATTTTTATTATGTCTCTTAATCACTTCAGCAAGTTTTGCCCAAGTTGTTTTAGAAGATTTTGAAACCATGAATCCTACTATTACCGGATTTGAAGGTTTGGGTAGTGCAGGAATTGTTACAGACCCTACAGATGGAAGTAATAACGTTTTGGAATTAGTTTCTGCAAGTTCTGGACAACCTTGGCAAGGAGCAGAGATGCTTATGCAATCTAATTACATAGATTTAACTTCAGATATAACAGTAACTGTAGATGTGTTTTCAGATACAGCTTTTGATGTATTTGGTAAAGTAGAAAATGGTCAAAATGGTGCTCCAAATGCTGCAACAGCTTCAGCATACACAACACCTAATGCATGGCAAACTATAACATTAACATTTAATCAAGGTATAGATAATACTGTTACTGCAAACGGAGAATATGAAAAATTTGTACTATTCTTAAATTGGGATATTGGTGTAGGTTGGAATAACCCAGCTGGAGATTTTACGGTATTATTTGACAATATAACTGCTGTTGCAGGTGCTGCAGTGCCTGCACCTCCTGCTTGTGACGACGGGATTATGAATGGTGACGAAACAGGTGTAGATTGTGGAGGCACAATGTGTCCAGCTTGCCCTCCTATGCCTAACATTATAAATTTAGATCCTACAGCACCTTGGATAGGTTTTGCTAATGTATTTGAATTAGATGGTACTACATTTGTTTTTGGTCAAGGATGGGGAGTACCGGATCTTAAAACTGAAATTACAGCCACTAACATTATATTAAAACCTAATTTTAATACTTGGGATGAAAATCCAGCTGATACTTTTTGGACTACTGGTGGTGTAGGTACATCTGTTGCAAATAAAATTTTTGAAGCTAATACTTTTGTAGAAGATCCTAGTCTTGCTGGTGATGATTTAACTTTTTTAGGTAATATTTCAGGTTTTGATATTCCTGCAGAATATACAGTAATAGCTTTTATTAAAGGTTTAGATCCAGCTAATGGTTTTGCTGACGCTGTAGGTATAACTTTACCATTATCTGCAACTGGAGAGTTTTCTATATCTGCAACAGCAGCTCAATTAGCGCCTGGATTAATAATTCAATACGGGTTTCAGGTAGTTGGACCAATAGCCGATCCTGCTACTGAGACTTCTAGACAAGCCATAACTGGAGTTGTTGTAGGAGCTTCAACTTTAAGTACAACAGACTTTGATGTTTTAGACTTTAAAGTATTTCCTAATCCAACTTTAAATAATTGGAATGTTAAGAGTGAACAAACTATAAACTCAGTACAATTATATGATGTTTTAGGAAAACAAGTATTAACACTTAATCCTAATACACAAAATGTAACTATTAACAGTACATCTTTAAATAGTGGTTTATATTTTGCTAAAATTAGTTCTGATAACGGAACAAAAACTATTAAACTAATTAAGGAATAACAACCTATTAGTTACAATAGTATTAAATTATAAAAACCACATTTGTAACTATAATGTGGTTTTTATTTATTAATTAAAAATATAAGTTATGAAAAAAATTATTCTAGTATTTACGATACTTTTAGGTAGTTTAGGTTATTCTCAAGTCGTTTTAGAAGATTTTGAAGGTGATGTGCCTCTTACTGTAGATTCTGATGGTATGGTGTCTTCTACCCAATCTAATCCAGATATGGCTGGAGCAAATCCAAGCGCTAGTGCACTTCAATTAATTTCGGATGCAGCAGGACAACCTTGGCAAGGCGCAAGGTTGGTATTGCAAAACAATAAAATAGACATGACTACTGCCAATAAAGTTATGACTGCAGACGTATATTCTAATGACCCAAGAGAGTTTTTAGCTAAATTGTCTGATGGTGATGTAGGTGGTCTTGATGCTAATCAAGAATCTAAAACGGCTGCTGTACATACAGGTAATGGATGGGAAACGTTAACCTTTGATTTTAATATCCCAGCAGATACAAGTCAACCAGGTTATAATCCACCAGATGATCAATTTTCAAGTGTGTTATTTTTTCCTTTATATGATATTAGTAATGACGGTTGGTGTGATGGTTGTGGTCAAAACAATGCTTTAACATCAACTACTTATGTAGATAATATAGCTGCTGTTGCTGGAGATGCAATAGTTCCGCCAGTATCAGACCCAGAACCTGCACCTTTACCAAACTCGCCAGATAACGAGACATATAGTATTTATAATGACACTAATGGTTACACTACTAATTTTCCATTCATGTATAGTTTTGGTACTATAGCGGATGAGCCAGATTTAGATCTTGGATCAGGTCCAAATTTAGCTTTAAAGTTTGATTTTTCTTTTGCAGGATATGGACAAGGAGAAGGTGGACCAGATGACGTTTCTGCATACAATTTTGTGCATTTTATGTATTGGGCAGAACCAGGTGTTCCAGGTTTTCAATTTAGATTGATAAGTAACGATGGTGGTGTTTTAGAATTTACTTATGAGATTGGAACAGACGAACCTATTGTTACTGGACAATGGACTTTAGTAACAATACCAATGTCGTATTTTACAAATTTGGGCTTTCCTACTACTAGCTTTTATCAATGGAAACTTGAAGCATTTATGCAGGTTGTAACAGATCCAGGTATTGTTTTTATTGATAACATATTGCTTACGTTTAATACATTGTCTGTTGACGAGTTTGATGCTAATACTTTTAATGTGTATCCAAATCCAACAACAAGTAATTGGAATGTAAAAGCGAAGCAAGTTATAAAAACAATTGAAGTATTTGATGTACTTGGTAAATCTGTTTTAACAAAAGAAGTAAATAGTGCTAATTTTATTATTGAAACAGCATCCCTTAATGCCGGTTTATATTTTGCTAAACTTGATTTAGATAGCGGAACTAATACTATTAAATTGATTAAAAAATAGATAACTAACTAGACTAATCAACAAAAAAGGATGCAATAATTTGCATCCTTTTTTTATGTAATAGATTTAATTTTATTAAAATGTATCGCTTTAAAATCAGTAACCACTAAATCGGCTTTAGAATAGTCTTGGTTTTTAGAATGAAAACTATCAAAGCCAATACAAAAACTACCAGCAGCTTTTGCAGCTAATATTCCGTTTGTAGAATCTTCAATTACAATACAATTTTCTTGAGGAAATCCTGCTAATTTAGCAGCTTTTTCAAAAATTTCAGGATGTGGCTTAGAGGCTTTTAAATCTGCTCCACTAATTTTAGCTTTAAAATAGCGGTCTAAATTAAAACGCGAAAACACATTGTTTATGGTAGTCATAGATGCAGATGAAGCTAAGACAAGTGTTAATTTATTTTTATAATAATCCTTTATTAAGTCTAAAACGCCTTCTATTAATTGTAAGCTTTCATCATTAAAAAATAAGTCTTTAAAAAATGCGCGTTTTTTTTGCACCAAAGATTCTGGAGCAATTTCTAAATTAAAAACAGTACACAATGCTTTGCAAACATCAATGGTAGATTTACCTGTATAGGTTTCAAAAAGCGATTTAGACACTTTGATATTATAATGGTCAAACATTAAATAGTAAGCCTTTTTATGAAGTGGTTCTGTATCCACAATTACACCATCCATATCAAATAATACTGCTTTTATCATTCTTTTTTTTTGCGAAGATAATTATTTAGATATTTTTTAAACTCTTAGTTTTTGACTAATTTTAAACAATGATTTATAAAGTTGTTTTTTTTCTGTTTCTTGCATTTGCTGTTTTTGCTTTTGTAAAATTAAAACCTAAAAAAGCCAAATCGTTTCCTAAAGCTTGGTTACCTATTTTAGAGCAGTATATTAATTTTTATAAAACCTTATCTGCTTCAGAAAAAGTATACTTCCAAAAGCGCATTATGTTATTTTTAAGTGAAGTTTATATAGAAGGAGTTGGCACTACAATAGAAGATTTAGATAAAGTATTAATAGCTTCTAGTGCTGTAATACCAGTTTTTAAATTTGGAGATTGGCATTACAATAACTTAAGCGGTATTATAGTATATCCAGATAGTTTTAATAAAGACTTAAAGTTTTCGGCTGATCAAAAAGGGAAACGTATTTTAGGTATGGTTGGTACAGGACGCTTTGAAAAGCAAATGATTTTATCTAAGAAAGCAATTCGTAATGCATTTAATAATAAAACGGATAAACTTAATACGCCTGTCCATGAATTTGTACATTTATTAGATAAAATAGATGGCGAAACAGATGGAATACCCGTATATTTTTTAGGAAAAGAATACATACAACCTTGGTTAACATTAATGCACAAAGAAATGGAAGCTATTAATAATGACGAATCTGATATTAGAAAATATGGAGCAACCTCTACAACCGAGTTTTTTGCTGTAGCATCAGAATATTTTTTTGAACGTCCCGAACTATTTAAAAGAAACCACCCAGAATTGTATAAAATGCTTAAACTGTGTTTTAATACTTAATTTATCTGAATCTAAAATCATACAATGTTACAAGCATTACAACAACATTATGGCTATTTATTTGAAGCTGAATTACTTCAAGAGATTAATAATGTTGGAACATATAAAGATATTCCAGAAGGTATAACACTTATAGAAATTGGCGATTATATAAAGTCTATGCCACTTTTAGTTAGTGGTGCCATTAAAATTCTTAGAGAAGATAAAGAAGGAGATGCGCTTATTTTATATTTTATTGAACAAGGAGATACATGTGCAATGACTTTGTCTTGTTGCTCAAAAAGCTCGAAAAGTGAAATCCGTGCAATTACCGAAACCGATACTAAACTAATTATGATTCCTGTTTCCAAAATGGACGAATGGTTAGGAAAATACAAATCGTGGCAACAATTTGTATTACAAAGTTACCAAAACCGAATGTCAGAGCTTTTAGAAGCTATAGATACCATTGCGTTTTTAAAAATGGACCAACGCTTGTTTAAATATTTAAAAGACAAAGCAATGGTTAATCATAACGATATGATACACGTAACGCATAAAGAAATAGCTAAAGACTTACATACTTCTAGAGTAGTCATCTCTCGATTACTAAAAACCTTAGAAATTAATGGCAAAATAGAACTGCACCGAAATAATATAAAGATTATAGATTTATAATGTAACTAATGTTACTATAAAGGTTAAAAAACACCATTACATTTGCAGTAACAAAAAAATAAATGGATTTACAACAAGTACTTGGTTATTTTGGTGCACTTTTAGTAGGTGTCGTTTTAGGGCTTATTGGAGGAGGAGGTTCTATTTTGACTGTTCCTATATTTGTCTATTTGCTTTTTATAAATCCTGTTACAGCCACAGCGTATTCTTTATTTGTAGTAGGCGTTTCTGCTTTAGTTGGTGCATTACGTAACATTCAAAAAGGCTTAGTTGACTTTAGAACTGCTATTGTTTTTGCTATTCCAGCGTTTATTGCAGTCTATTTAACAAGGAAGTTTTTAGTCCCAGCAATTCCAGAGCAGTTATTTAGTATTGGTGCTTTTTTAGTAACAAAAAACATAGCAATTATGCTGTTTTTTGCAGCTATAATGCTAGTAGCTTCAATCTCTATGATTAGAACCAACCGTAAAGATTCTAAAGAAGAAACGACTATAAAATACAACTATCCATTAATTGTAATTGAAGGTTTTATAATTGGTGTTTTAACAGGAGTAGTTGGAGCAGGAGGTGGTTTTTTAATTATTCCAGGATTGGTTTTATTAGCAAAAATGCCAATGAAAAAAGCAGTTGCGACCTCTTTATTAATAATAGCTATCAAGTCCTTGATAGGGTTTATTGGTGATGTAGAAAATTTAGAAATTGATTGGGCGTTTTTGTTAAGTTTTACAGCTTTTTCTGTAGCAGGTATCTTTTTAGGTATCTATTTATCTAATTTTATTGAAGGAAAAAAACTAAAAAAAGGCTTTGGTTGGTTTGTATTAATTATCGCGTTTTATATTATCTATAAAGAATTTACAAATTAAAAAAGGGTGAAATTTATTACTACAAAAAATAAATAATAGTATTATTTTTGAATAACAAAATTATATAAAAATGAACCGAGCCAAAACAAAAGGCGAACACATTTTTACAAAAATTTAAAATAGTATTAAAAAATGAACCGAGCCAAAACAAAAGGCGAACACATT
>JALZUT010000116.1 GCA_023300575.1 Olleya sp. | reverse complement strand
CCTCCAAAACCATTATAGCCAAATCTACCAAAACGACCATAACCAAAACCGTTATTCCAACCCCAACCAAAATTATTAAATCCATTATCGTAGATGTTGATAACAACATTTTCATTAGTTGCTCCCCAACCACCATTTTGGTTTTCTACTTCTAATGTTTCATCGTAAGAACCTTGATAAGAGTCTATATCTGTAAAAACCTCATCGCTGTCATTGTATATTTCCGCTTCTAAAGATTTTTCTTTAAAATAATTAGTGTAGTAATCGTTATTGTTTTCTGCAGGTATAGCAACAGGTGCTTGTTCTACATTTTCATTTGAAGAACCATAAATACCGTCACTTGTTTGTCCAACATATTGGTATGAGCCACAAGAGCTTAAAATTAGAACAGCTATTAGAGCTGTAAAAGATGTTATTTTGTTAGATAAGTAATTAATTAATTTCATAACGTTTTGTTTTTAATTGTTGAACTATACAAAAATAGTTAGTTTTGTTGAACTATTTTATTATTTAACATAATCACAATATCTGTGCCAAAATAAGTTATATGGGTAAAAAATTAACAAGTAGAGCCGAGAATTATTCAAAATGGTATAATGAATTGGTTGTTGAAGCAGATTTAGCCGAAAATTCTGCAGTAAGAGGGTGTATGGTAATTAAACCTTATGGTTATGCTATTTGGGAAAAAATGCAAGCAGAATTAGATAGAATGTTTAAAGAAACAGGACATCAAAATGCTTATTTCCCATTATTTGTTCCGAAAAGTTTATTTGAAGCTGAAGAGAAAAATGCTGAAGGTTTTGCAAAAGAGTGTGCAGTAGTAACACATTATAGACTACAAAATGACCCTGATAATCCAGGTAAGTTAAGAGTAGATCCTAAAGCGAAGTTAGAAGAAGAGTTAGTTGTAAGACCAACTAGTGAAGCTATTATATGGAGTACTTTTAAAGGATGGATACAATCCTACAGAGATTTACCACTACTTATCAATCAATGGGCAAATGTAGTGCGTTGGGAAATGCGTACTCGTCTTTTTTTACGTACAGCCGAGTTTTTATGGCAAGAAGGACATACTGCTCATGAAACTAAGAAACAAGCAATTACTGAAGCAGAATTGATGAATAATGTTTACGCTACTTTTGTAGAAAACTTTATGGCTATACCAGTTATACAAGGATTAAAAACAGAAAGCGAACGTTTTGCAGGTGCAGATAAAACCTATTGTATAGAAGCCTTAATGCAAGATGGAAAAGCATTACAAGCTGGAACTTCTCACTTTTTAGGACAAAACTTTGCTAAAGCTTTTGATGTGAAATATACATCAAAAGAAGGTAAGCAAGATTACGTTTGGGCAACATCTTGGGGTGTCTCTACCAGATTAATGGGCGCTTTGATTATGACACATAGTGATGATAAAGGATTGGTTTTGCCTCCAAATCTTGCGCCTAATCAAGTTGTAATTGTACCTATTTATAAAAGTGAAGATCAACTAGAAACTATTACAGAAGTTGTTAATGACATAATAAAAGACCTAAGAGCTAGAAATATTTCAGTTAAATATGATAATAGAGATACGTATAGACCAGGAGCTAAATTTGCACAACACGAATTACAAGGTGTGCCATTAAGAATTGCTATAGGATCAAGAGATCTAGAAAACCGAACAGTAGAATTAGCAAGACGAGACACTTTAACAAAAGAAGTAATTGAATTAGATACTTTAGGAGATAAAGTAGAAAATTTAATGACCGAAATACAAGGCACTTTATTCAAAAAGGCTTTAGACTATAGAAATAGTCATATTACAGAAGTCGAAACTTTTGAAGAATTTAAAACTGTTTTAGAAGAAAAAGGTGGATTTATTTCTGCGCATTGGGATGGAAGTGCAGAAACTGAAGACAAAATAAAAGAAATAACAAAAGCAACAATTAGGTGTATGCCTCTTGAAAACAGCTCAGGTTCAGGTAAATGCGTCTTTACTGGTAGACCATCTGAGCGACGTGTCTTGTTTGCAAAAGCATATTAAAGTATTTTTTTTTATTTTTTTTTAATTAGTTGTTGCAACATTTAAAAATAGTTGTATTTTTGCATCCGCAATGGAGACATTGTAGGCTATTTAAAAACTAAAGTGAGGGTTTAAAATATAATTAATCTTTGCAATGTTAATGGCAAAATGGTCCGTTCGTCTATCGGTTAGGACGCCAGGTTTTCATCCTGGTAAGAGGGGTTCGATTCCCCTACGGACTACAATTTTTTAATAAAAAGAAAATAAAACAAAATGGCAAATCATAAGTCAGCGTTAAAAAGAATTAGAAGTAACGAAACTAAACGTTTAACTAACAAGTATCAGCATAAAACAACTCGTAATGCAATTAAAAAATTACGTGAGTTTGAAGATAAGAAAGAAGCTGAAGCTTTTTTTCCGTCTGTAGTTTCTATGTTAGATAAATTAGCTAAGAAAAACGTTATACATGCTAATAAAGCTTCAAACTTAAAATCTAGTTTAGCTAAGCACGTTGCTACACTATAATTAGTAGTTTATTTATATAATTTAAACGCTTCATGTAAATGAGGCGTTTTTTTGTGTCTTAAATTTTGGTACTCTATTTGGCAAGGATATTTCTGAGTCTTTATTATGCTGGTTAGTGATAATAATCCTTCAACAAAGCACAGTAAAAGTAACAACTTTTGTCTAGTGTACGTTTTATCCAAAACCAGAAGAAGGATAGGGATATGCTGCTTAATATTTCCTGAAGTAGAGTAATAATTACCCAAAATAATTTAAAAAAGAAAAGCCTTAACTGTTAGATTAAGGCTTTGTGTTATATTGAGTTCCTGAAGCAAGTTCAGGATGAATTTAACTATTCATTGAGATTAAAAACTCTTCGTTGTTTCTGGTCTGTTTAAAGCGATCATTTATAAATTCCATAGCTTCTACAGGATTCATATCTGCTAAGTATTTACGCATTACCCACATACGTTGTATGGTTTTTGCATCTAATAATATATCGTCACGACGTGTACTTGAAGAAGTAAGGTCGATCGCAGGAAAAATACGACGATTAGAAATCTTACGATCTAATTGAAGTTCCATGTTACCAGTTCCTTTAAATTCTTCAAAAATGACTTCATCCATTTTAGAACCTGTTTCCGTTAAAGCTGTTGCGATAATGGTTAATGATCCACCATTTTCTATATTACGTGCAGCTCCAAAGAAGCGTTTAGGTTTGTGTAAAGCATTTGCATCTACACCACCTGAAAGTATTTTTCCAGAAGCTGGTTGTACAGAGTTGTAGGCTCTTGCTAAACGTGTAATTGAGTCTAATAGGATGACTACATCATGTCCACATTCTACAAGACGCTTAGCTTTTTCTAAAACGATATTAGCAATTCTTACATGCTCATGTGCTTCTTTGTCAAAAGTAGAAGCAATTACTTCTCCTCGAACATTACGTTGCATGTCTGTAACTTCTTCTGGACGCTCGTCAATTAGTAATATCATTTGATACACTTCAGGATGGTTGGCTGCAATTGCATTTGCAACATCCTTTAATAACATTGTTTTACCGGTTTTAGGTTGTGATACAATCATACCACGTTGACCTTTACCTATTGGAGCAAATAAGTCCATTATACGTGTAGAAATGGTTGCTTGTTTTTCTGCAAGATTAAATTTTTCTTCCGGAAACAATGGTGTTAAGTGCTCAAAAGCAACACGATCCCGTACTACATTTGGACTTTGACCATTTATTTTACTGACTTTTATTAAAGGGAAATATTTTTCGCCTTCTTTTGGAGGTCTTACATTTCCAAAAACGGTATCTCCAACCTTTAATCCAAATAATCTAATTTGAGACTGTGATACATAAATATCATCTGGTGATGATAAATAATTATAGTCTGAAGAGCGTAAAAAACCATAGCCATCTTGCATGATGTCTAAAACACCTTCACTTTCTATAATAGCATCAAATTCGAAATCTGGTTCTCTATAACGGTTACGTGTGTCTTTGTTTCCGTTTTGTTGGTTACCATTTTTGTGTTGGTTACCATTTTTTTGATTTTTATGAGGTTGATTTTTTTGAGGACGACTATTTGGCTTGTTGTCTTTTTGACGGTCGTCTTTTTTATCTTGAGCAGGCTTATTTTTTTGGTGGTTATGTACCGGTTTTTTTGGCTCTGCTTTGACTGTTGTTTTTTCTTGTTCTTTTTCAGGCGCTTTCGACGCTTCTGGTTTAGAAATTACTTCAGGTTTTGCTTTTAAATCTAGTTGAGGCTGACTTGTAGCTTCTTTTCGCTGTGTAGGTTTTTGTACTCTAGCTCTTTTTGGCTTTTGTACAGCAGGTTTTACTGGTCTTGCCTTTACAGGTGTAGCTTTTATAGGAGCAACATCTAAAACTGCTTTAGGATCTGCAGCTTGCTTGTCTAATATTTGATAAACTAAGTCTAATTTTTTTTGCGAACGAAATTTAGGTACGCTCAATTTTTTAGCTATATCCTGTAACTCAGGTAGCTTCATTTCTTTTAATTGTGAGATTTCAAACATTGATGTTGAATTAACTATACGTAATATAGGATTTTGAATTGATTGTTTCTTGAAGAAAAAATTAAGATATACTTCTGAAGAATTAACGTACTGCTATAGTGAGTGTTGCATAACGCTACTGCAATTATACAACTTTTATTTCAATTTTTTATTCTTTAATAATAAAAGAAACTATATTTTTGTAATTCAAAATTGAAATGTAAAATGCTACAACGCATCCAAACTATATACTTGTTAATTGTTGCTATAATCTCTGGTGGATTAATCTTTGTCTTTAATTTATGGACGATTACAAATGAAATTAGTGTCTTTGCAAAAGACGAAATTGTTATATTTGGCTTGTTTTTAGGTTCAGCTTTTTTAGCTTTAGTTTCAATCTTTAATTTTAAGAACAGGAAATCTCAATTTATGTTGGGAAGACTTAATATAATATTAAATTTAATTTTACTAGGATTTTTCGTGTATCGAATACTAAATACATCTGGAGAAGCGCAAAGCGTTTCAGAGAAAGGTGTTGCGATTTTCCTTCCTGTTATTTCTATCGTTTTCTTGGCTTTAGCCAATAAAGCCATCAAGAGGGATGAAGATCTTGTAAAATCTGTAGATCGTTTACGTTAAACCTAACATCTTAGTAGTATTAGTGCGAGGAAAACCCAAAGCGAAAGCTTTGGGTTTTTTGTTTTTTCACTCTTTTTCTTGTTTGTTGCTATTATTATTATATATTAATCATTTTTAAAAACCAATTAAATCATGAGAAATTTTAACCCTGTTGCCATCTTAATCTTTGTTTTATTCTTCTTCAATTCTTGCAGTAATGAAGAAGATTTTATTACGTCTATAGATTCTATCTCTTTGGATGATATTTCTAACGTTGAGATTTATGATGTTGCACAACAAAAAGAAGTAATTGTTACTACGGATTATTTAAAAACAAAATGGGAAACTTCTCTTATGGAAGAAGGTGTTAATGTCAAATTAGAAAATTTTAGAATAATAGAAAGTTTAGATAAAGAAACTGGTGCTAAAGTATTTTTTTTATTGACATCTAGTAAAGATAAAACAATTGAAACAGGTGCTTTTTTAACAAAAACGGATAATGGTTCATATAGATTAGGATCTAAGCAATGCACTTGTACTGGATGTCCTAATGGATGTAATATTACAGTAGTTGGATCTACATGTTCATGCTCTGGATGTGGTGACGACACAAGTAAAAAGTGTACTAAATCCGAAACTGTTATTATTCAAGAGTAGAAGCAGGAATGTAATAATTTTAAAAACCAAAGCGAAAGCTTTGGTTTTTTTGTTAATGAAACATTTAATTAAAGCCCATTTAAGTTGAATAGAATTTGGAGCTATCAAACTAATTACACTAAAAAGTAGACTCTCTTTTTTATAAAACTACTTCCTATCATATTGTATAACCTCCAAATTATCAATCTTACCGTTATCAATCGTAAAACGAAGCATTGTGCGTACATCATGAAAGCCATGTATACCAATTGCACCAGGATTCATGTGTAATAAACCTAGTTTTTTGTCTGGCATTACTTTTAAGATATGTGAGTGTCCACTAATAAAAAGTTTTGGTGGATTCTGTTTAATTTCATCTCTAACTCTGATATTGTATTTATTAGGATAACCACCAATGTGTGTAATCCAAACATCAACACCTTCAATAGTAAAACGGTTATGTTCTGGAAACTCTATACGTGCTTTATCATCATCAATATTACCCCAAACAGCACGTAGTGGTTTTAGTTTTTTAATAGCATCTGTTACTTTTAAGTCGCCAATATCTCCTGCATGCCATACTTCATCTGCATTTTTAACATGCTTTAAAATAATGTCGTCAATATAGCTGTGTGTATCAGAAAGTAACAGGATTTTGGTCATCTTCAGTTTTCGTATTTAGATTCCGCTTAATTTAAGCTGATGCGGTAATCCTTTTAAATTTATAAACTAATCTTAAAACTTCTTACTTCGGTCTTAGGACTTCTAGCTTTATATTATCTTTGATTTTTTAAAATGTAAAAATAAGACTTTATTGCGCTATTTTATAGAATTATCTTATAACGGAACTGCTTATCATGGTTGGCAAAATCAACCCAATGCTATTTCTGTTCAAGAAGTTGTAGAAAAAGCGTTGACCGTTATTTTAGGTGAGCCTATTGCTATAATGGGAGCAGGTCGTACAGATGCAGGTGTGCATGCTAAACAACTTTTTGCCCATTTTGATACAGATTTAACTTTTGAAGCTACTAAACTTCAGTTTAAGCTAAATTCTTATCTACCTAGTGATGTTGCTACTCATTCTATACTTAAAGTAAAAGAAGATGCACATGCACGTTTTGACGCATTAAGTCGTGAGTATTTGTATAGAATTGCATTGCATAAAAACCCTTTTAATTCTAATACTGCATTTTATGTGAAGCATGTTTTAGATATCAAAAAGATGCAACAAGCCACAAAATTATTATTTGATTATAAAGATTTTCAATGCTTTTCTAAAACTAATACAGATGTAAAAACGTATAATTGTGATATAATGAAAGCAGAGTGGCTAGTAGTTGAAGACGAATTACATTTCACTATTAAAGCAGATCGTTTTTTACGCAATATGGTACGTGCTATAGTAGGAACATTAATAAATGTTGGGAATGGTAAGATTAGAGTAGAAGAATTACATCAAATAATTGAATCTAAAAACAGGAGCGAAGCAGGTTTTTCGGTTCCTGCACATGGGTTGTATTTGACAAAAGTTGCTTATCCAGATCGTATTAAATTATAAATTAGAGGTTTCTGCTATAGCAGAAAGTAAATATGACTAAAGAGAAGAAAGAAAACATATTCGAATTCCATTTATTTAAACGCTTGTTTAAATACACAAAACCATATAGGATTGTGTTTTATTCACTAAGTGCTGTGGTCTTATGTTTAGGTGCATTAAGTATTGCAACACCAGTTTTATTGAGACAAATTATTAATGTGTACTTAGAGGTAAAAGATGGTGAAGGCTTTTTGAATAATGTTATTTTAATGGCTGTGTTTTTAGTTGCATCAGCAGGTTTACAGTTGTTTTTTATTTACTACTCTACTTGGCTAGGCTTAAAGATGGTTAAGGACATTAGAGTAAAACTGTTTGACCACATGTTAAGTTTTAAGATGAAATATTATGACACTTCGTCTGTTGGAGTCTTAATTACGCGTGCTGTTACAGATATGGAGCGTATTGCTTCTGTTTTTGGTGATGGTTTGTTTGGTATTATTCGAGATTTTTTAATTATGGTAGTAGTCTCTGGAACTATGCTTTATTTTAGTTGGAAGTTAAGCTTGATAGTATTCGTGACATTGCCAATGATTTTGTACGCTACAAAATTATTTCAACGTTACATGAAACGTGCTTTTGAGGAGGTTAGAAATGAAGTATCTAACTTGAACTCTTTTGTACAAGAGCGTGTTACAGGTATGAAAATACTACAACTTTTTACCAGAGAAAACACAGAATATAAAAACTTTAAAGCTATTAATGACCGTCATAAAGCTGCTTGGTTAAAAACTATTTGGTACAACTCTATATTTTTTGCAGTTCTTGAAATTTTATCAGCTTTAACTGTTGGTTTAGTCGTTTATTTTGGAGGCTTTTGGGTTGTTGTAGGCAAATCAGTAACACCAGGAGATTTGTTTATGTTTATTACCATGATTCCAATGTTATTTAGACCATTACGTCAGATAGCTGATAAATTTAGTACGTTACAAATGGGACTTGTAGCTGCAAAGCGTGTTTTTAAAATATTAGATACAACCTCTCAAATAGACAATTCTGGAACAACAGAAGCAACTAACTTTAAAGGCGATATTAGTTTTAATGAGGTACATTTTAGTTATGTTGAAGATGAAAAAGTACTAAAAGGAGTTTCTTTTAATGTAAAATCTGGTGAAACTGTTGCTATTGTTGGCGCGACAGGAGCTGGAAAAAGCACTGTCATTAATTTATTAAATCGTTTTTACGATATTAATTCTGGCGAAATTTCAGTAGATAATACCAATATTAAAACGTTTAACTTAGCCTCTTTACGACAACAAATAGCAGTCGTTTTACAAGATGTATTTTTGTTTGCAGATACAATCTTAAGTAACATAACTTTAGATAACCCTCAAATTACAGAAGGGCAAGTTATTAATGCTGCAAAAGAAATTGGAATTCATGATTTTATAATGAGTCTACCAAATGGGTATCATTACAATGTTAAAGAGCGAGGCGTTATGCTATCTTCTGGACAGCGTCAATTAATTTCGTTTTTACGTGCTTATGTCACTAATCCAAGTATCTTGATTTTAGATGAAGCGACATCGTCTGTAGATTCATATTCCGAACAATTAATACAAACAGCAACCGATAAAATCACTATTGGTCGTACCTCAATAGTTATTGCACATAGGCTAGCAACGATCCAAAAAGCAGATAATATTATTGTTATGGATGCTGGACAAATTGTAGAACAAGGCACGCATCAAGAGTTACTTAAAAAAGAAAATGGGTATTATAA